>DATGFZ010000486.1:0-4161 GCA_035308805.1 Puia sp.
ATAATCTCCTTTCCTGTAAATTTTGAGGCAACTTATCATATGGCGCTTCAATCTTTGGTTCGCCCGCCATTTTTAAAAAATCGTCCATATCTTTTTGAGTCGGCACTTTTGTAAAAGTATCAACCTTTGTTTTTACCGGCGGAATCTTTCTTCCCTGGCTGAGTTCCCTTAATCGCTGAGTTTTATTATTGAGAAAAAGCGTAGCATTTTCAGATGTTGCGTCAACAAGAACTAACCCCTTTACCTCATCCGGGTATTTCTTTTCAAATTTTCTTGCGATAAAACCACCGATCGAATGCCCGACCAAAACATAAGGCGGATGCACACCTGCTTTTTGCAATAACTCATGCAATTCATACACATCCTGGTCAAAACTTCGGGGCATGGGACCGGGATCGCTCGATGCCAGGGCGGGGCGATCGTATGTAACCGTTTGAGTGTACGCAGAAATATAAGGTGCCACCAGCGACCAGTCAAAAGAAAAAGCTTGCGAGCCCGCGATAAAGATAACAGCAGGACTACCTTTTCCTTCAACGTCAATATGCAAACGATAACCACCAATGTCAATGAGTTTGTCTGCTGCTATGGTATCCGCCGGTTGCGCAAGCGATATTTGCACAACAGCAGAAAATAAAAAAGACCAAAGGGTTTTCATTGTTTGCATATTTTTATTTTTTATAATGCCTGTCACAATTTGAGACCAATAAATTTAGGAAGAAAATAAGAGCGCCTGAAATTTCAGTCAGCCCACGAAAGAATTAAATGGCACGAAGACAAATTCAAATCAAAGGGATACAACTGATTCGATGTTTGTTGATAGTTTTCCATATCTTTTACCATTCAACCTAAAACCGGAGGCAGGAGAGAGAATTGGATTTGAATGACTGTTTCACGATAGGATGATTAAGAACTTCCGATGTCTATGCGACAAATTAAACATTCAAAACTGTAAACTATAAAAATGGAGACCCACTCACAGGAATTACACAAAGCGCCCGGGCATGGATGGAAACATTATCTGTTTGAATTCTTTATGCTTTTTCTAGCGGTGTCCCTTGGCTTCTATGCTGAAAACTTACGCGAAGAAATAAAGAACAACGATGAAATCAAAACCAACATGCACACCATTTTAGCCGATTTAAAATCGGATGTAACAAGGCTGGATTCTGTATTTGAACGAAACGAATTCAGTTGCACGATGGCCGATTCGCTGATTATTCTTCTTCACCAGGACAAATCAAATACCCGTGAAATTTATTATTGCGCGAGGGCTGTCACATCAAATATTGGGTATTATTATTCCAATTCAAAAACATTTGATCAGATGAAAAATTCCGGTTTGCTGAAACTCATCAAGCCGAGAGCTTTGCTGGATAGTCTGGCTGCTTATTATGTTTCTTTTCAATGGCTGGCAAGCCAAACAGAATTAGTGAGGCTTAAAGTAGATGCCATTCATAAAGAAAATGAGGAATTATTTGACAGCTATGTTTTTCATCAGATGATGAAAATAAAAGATTTAGGCGACATTTATGGCACCCACCTGGTGATCAACCGGCCTGAGGGAAACCCCGCCCTGATCTCAACAGATTTTAATAAAATCAATGCTGTTTCGCTTAACTACCATTATTACTTTTCCACGGTATCATTTTATAATCGCACTGCTGTTATACAGATCCAGTTTGCAAAACGATTAATCGAATTCATCAACAGGGAATATTCTTTCGGAGAATGAAGAATCAGCAACTGCTACACAAATAAATGGATACACGGCCGTTTGATGACTACCGGCAAAAAGGACAGAACATACAATGGATATTATCAACTTATAAACCTGGTTTTGTTTGCGCCGGTATTTAACACGGACCAGGCATATGCAGCGCATCTCCAAACTTCGAACATACCTGCTGTAGTCACGAATAATATGTTCAGCATGTGACTGAAGGAAAATCAATTGAGCTTTTAAAACTGCATTTGCTTATCCATAAATGCAACACTTAACATCCAGCTCATTACTACAATACCAAGAAAAAAGACAATGAGCGACATAACCCGCTGATTTGAAATTTTCCCTGCGCGCATCAGCAAATACCCGACAACAAAATTAAAAAGCCCCCAGAAAACATTGATCGTCGGTGATGAAGGTCCTTTACCAACCGGAGTAGAAAATGGTGTGGGGAAAACATCACCGGATATCCCGTGAATAAAATGTGGAATCGAATTTGCGATGAAGAGCCCGGCAAAAAAGCAGGCTAAATACTGGTACCATTTCATATTTTAACTTTTAGCATGAGTCTTGCAAAGATGACACAAATATTTTGTATGGTGGCAGGTGCCCCCACATGTTCAGTGCATGGGTAAAAGGGATTTCAGGGAATAAGATTCCCCAAAACTTCTGCATTCCTGTGCCGGTTTCCGGATCATTTATTTTCCCGGTTTATTTTCTTATGACGGTTTACTTTTTATTGAGTTTAACTGTTTTGCAAAGAATATCTCCGTTTGCAGTGATGCCTGTTAGGGTAATTGCATAATTTGTTTTCATATCGCCCGCAAAAAAGTAAAGTTTTGTGTCTTGTTTATCTGTTATGATATTTCCATTCCAGTAAATCGTGGATCGCAGATCAGGATATGATGAATTTTTTATTGCAGCATTATCATAATCAGGGACGCTAAAATCTGCCTGTTTAAAATATCCTTTCGGGAAAATCGTCGTGAGGCCTTTATCGTTGATGCTCGCGATTTCATTTCTCTTGTTGGTTGAATTAATCAGAATCACTCCGCCTGCGCCCTGTATGCCATAAATAGCTGTTTGCGGACCCTTAAGTATTTCAATAAAATCGATGGAATTTTGCTCGTAGTTCATGAGGAAATTTCTTAATCCCTCGGGAGGATTGATGATCACGCCGTCCATTACCAGCAAGGGCAATACTCCGGAAGCGTTCCCCGAACTCAGGCTCGGCCCTGTATTAAAGCCAGGGACGGCTGCAATGGCATTTAGGATCGCGTACCTGTCTCCTTTATTAAATTTATCTGATGTAATGATATCTGAAAATACACTGACCCGTTTGGTTTCATCATAGTTTACGGTTTTGCGTTTTTCTCCTTTGATGGTTACCGATTTTAGTAAATTTTTTTCGTTGGGGTAATTCAATGTGTCCAGCAAATGTGTTTTAAAATTTTGTATCACGGATAATTCTTCCTTGTCAAATCCTTTTTTTAATTGCAGCGGAGTTTTGAATTGCGGAAAATCGAATTTGTCCAATATCACTTTTCCTTCCTGTCCCTGTCCCCTGATGTTGGTAAGTTTCAGGTTGAATGCAGTACCGTCGTCAAAGTCGGGCAATGAAAATAAAAAATGTCCTTTACTGTCAGTCGTATCTGTTCTGAAAATTGTTTTGTCTTCAGAAAACAAATGGACAACATAATTTTTCAGCGGTTCATTTTTTTTATTTAGCATGGTTCCCCCGATCCCGGAATAGTTGTTTTCGGCATGACGGGAATTGACGGGGATGGCGTTCGCATCATCAGTATATTTCCATTTGGAATAAATATCTTTCTCTAACAGCATGATCAAATCTGTTTCTTCCGGCGAATATTCTTTTTGCTCCATGATTTCCGTTTCAGACATTGCTGAATCGTTTGTGATGAACCCTGATAATTGTTTTTGAATTTCTTCCGGTACCGAAAACCTATCATCGATTACTCCGATTGAAAATAATGCAGTTAACGGAAGATCACCGACACGGAAGATATTTATATTCAGTTTCACTTTTTCTCTTGGCCCGTAATTGGTTTTATCCGTTGTGATGGAGACCCGGGAATTATTATCAGGGATATAAATACTCCGCTGACAGACCATTTGATGCTGGTCATTAAAAAGGAACAGCGTTGCCTTCCCATGCGGAAAAACGTTTTTGGGAACAGATACATCATACATTCCGATGCCGCTGGCTGCAAAACATACACTATCATGACTCACTCCCAATATATAGGTTGCTTCATTTTGTTTGTATAGCGAATCGCCCAATGCCACACGCATGTTAAATGCTTCATCACTTTGACTGAGCAATGAAAGCTGACATGCATACTGACTGATACCTGGAAGCGGGTAGATCAGTTCTTTATTATTCCATCTGATGTGAACAAAATATTTCCTCGGATTGA
>DATGFZ010000487.1:0-14167 GCA_035308805.1 Puia sp.
AGTCAATGGAAAAAGATTGTGAAATTATGTCAACCCGATTTCATAATGCCTTTCGGGGATTTCGATATCCATAAATCCTTTCTTCAATAACCGTTCCTTGAACGCTTGCTGTACATCATAATCGCCGTGCACTAAAAATAATTTCTTCACTTGTTTTGCATCCTGGCAGGAAAGAAATTGTGACAGGTCATTATAGTCCCCGTGCGCGCTCATGCTTCGGATGCTTCCCACTTCTGCATGGACTTCGTGCTCTATACCAAAAATATTCACCTGTTTTGCTCCAGACATTAATTTTCCGCCGAGAGAATGGGGCTCGCAATAACCAACAAGTAAAATGGTATTTCGGCTATTTTCAATATTGTTGCTGATGTGATGTTTCACCCTTCCTGCTTCAGCCATACCACTGGCAGAAATAATAACAAAAGGTCCGTTGCGATAGTTTAATGATTTTGATTCATCAACCGATTTAGTATATTTCAATCCTTTAAAAGCAAATGGATCATTGTCAGTCTGCAGCAGTTTTTGAATTGTGTTATTAAAATACTGCGGGTATTTTTTGACAATTTCAGTAACGGTAATGCTCAGGGGACTATCCACAAAATAGTCCAATGGCGGCAAACGATTTTCAATTTCTAATTGGTTCAATGCAAATAAAATTTCCTGAGTTCGGCCAACGCTGAATGCCGGGATAATTAGTTTGCCTTTTTTTTGCAGACAGGTCTTTTCAACCCATTGCAACAACAGATCCGGCGTGTTTACATCGGGATCGTGCAAACTGTTACCATATGTGGATTCTATTAAAATATAATCAGCTTGCGGAAATTCCTGTGGTGATTTTAACAATACGTCGCGATATCTGCCCACATCGCCGCTAAATGTGAGTGCAGTTTCTTTTCCGTCTTCAGTTATCTTTAAATGAACTGTGGCACTGCCGATAATATGTCCTGCATCGAGGTACATGAATTGTACATTTTCATCAATAGCAAACCAGATATTGTATTCCACGGTTGCAAAAAGATCAATCGCCTGTTTTGCATCTTCTTCATCGTACAACGGTTGCAGGTAAGATTGTCCTTCGGCTATTCTTCTTTTATTTGCGAATTTGATATCGTCCTGTTGAATATTTGCTGAGTCTTCAAGAAGGACACTGCTTAACTCTTTGGTTGCCGGGGTGCAAAATATCTTTCCCTTAAACCCGTCTTTAACAAGTTTCGGAATCAGTCCGCTGTGGTCGATATGTGCATGAGATAAAATAAGATAGTCAACATCGGCAGGGGTAAATCCCCATTCACGGTTAAGTGTATCCGTTTCCGGGCCCATCCCCTGGAACATTCCGCAATCGAGCAAATATTTGTTTCCGTTTTTTAGCGTGAGTAAATGTTTAGAGCCGGTTACTGTTCGCGCAGCGCCGTGGAAAGCAATCTTCATGATGATCGTTTAATAAAATTAATTACCGAAGATAAGGAACAAGGAGTAAGAAACAAGGTGCAAGGATGGGGGCTCCTGAGAAAAAAGACTTAAAATACATTATCTATACAACGAAGGATCGAGAGCCAGTGGTGTCCAATTCAATAGGAATTCCAGCACTTTTTGTTTGTTGTAACTCTTCCCCTGCTCAAGATATTCTGAATTCTGTGTGTGAATTTTATTTCCATTTCCGTCTAAAATAATAAAAACGGGAAAGCCGAATCGTTGGGGGTATCCATATTTAGCAAAAATGGATTTATTCTCATTTTCTTTACTGTAATTCAAATGATAAATGACAAAGCATTTATTAATCAAAGAATCAATTGAACTGTCTGCATGAACAAACCGGTTAAACTCAATGCACCAACTGCACCAGTTTCCTCCGGCCTGAAGTAAAATATTTTTGTGTTCAATCTTTGCAAGCTTTATCAAAGCAGCAATATCATTTTCTGCGTTTGCGGATGGATCATAAATCTTCGTGTCGTTTTGGGCAACTGAACGAACTGTAACAAAAATTAACAGAATAAAATATAAATTCTTTCTCATAAGCGCAAATAATTAATTATTGACGGCTATTATTGCGGCTGTTGCAATGTGCTGTCTGTTTTTTTTGCACTCAGCCAAACATCGATTGTTTGCCCCTGCCGTATATGATTAACCTGCCTGCTTTCATCTAAACGTTCAGGATTTTGTCTTGCAATAAAAGCATTTTCTTTATCCTGGACATCTTCCAACGGAACTACCGCACCCAATATCAGCCTGCTTGAGTCCAAAATCCTTCTGGCTTCATGCAGCGTTAATCCCGTCAAATCGGGAACGGTAAAATCAATATCACCGATTCCGTTACCCAACACCAACGTTATGTTGCTACCCTGTTGAATTTTCGTTCCGGGCTTTATGCTTTCTCCGTTATACATCTGATCAAGCACGGAATTTTTTGCAAAATCCGGTTTAAAAATGGTGTCTTCCAATTTCAAACCATATTGTCGCAAAATCATTTCCGCATTTCTTATCGTCATGCCAACGAGGTTTGGCATAGCAATGAAAGGAGCAACAGCCTGATTGATGGTCAAGTAAACTGTACGATTCACTTTTACCATATTATCTGCTTCCGGAACCTGTCTGATCACCTGCAAAGGCGGGACTGTATCGTTGTAAACCGAATCCTGAATCTGTATTTCAAATCCTTGAGACTCCAGGATTTTTCTTGCATGATCAACCGACATTCCGGTTACCGACGGGATTTTCATTTCCTTACCATGACTGGTAATGATTTGTAGGGAACCCAAAAAAAGCAACAGCAATAAAAATAATGTTACTATTCCTGCCAAAATATTAACCCAAAGTGGTTTGCCGGTAATGAATTTGAACACGGTGCTGATTTAAAGTGGTAATGTGAAAATATGAAAATGTAATAATTGTTGCTTTTACTTATTCTTTTACTTATTTCAATGCCAACACGTTTTGGACCCCTCACATTTTCAGATTATATTTTCTTCCCATCGCTTCTTCAATCAACGCTGAATAAAACTGTTTCAACGTCCATCCCATCGCACGAACCTGTTGGGGAACAATGCTTTCATCGGTTTGTCCGGGTACTGTATTTATTTCGAGCAAAAAAGGTTCACCTTTTTCTTCATTATAAATAAAATCAATTCGGATAACACCATTACAATTAAAAACCTGGTAAACTTTTTTTGCCGTATCCCTTACTTTTTCGGCAATTGCTTCATCAACTTGTGCAGGGGTAACTTCATCAGTAAATCCCGGAGTGTATTTTGCTTCGAAATCAAAAAATTCCTTTTTGGTTTTAATTTCCGTAAAAGGTAATGTAATTATCTTTCCAGCAGACCTGAAAACGCCAATGGTAAATTCCCTGCCCATAACAAATTCTTCGATCAGCACCTGTTCATCTTCTTTAAAAGCTTTTTCAATTGCCGTAACCAATTCCTCAGTTGCGTTATTCACTTTTGACATGCCAATGCTTGAGCCGCCATTGTTGGGTTTTACAAAAACCGGAAATCTAAGTTGTTTTGCGACCTCATCAGGATTTCCAAATTTTCCACGAATTAACACAACAGATTTTGCCACATTAATTCCCGAAAAAGAAGCAATCGCCACAGTATATCTTTTATTAAATGTAAGCGCCGATGTTGCAGCATCGCAGGAAGTATATGGAAGGTTCATCAAATCAAAATAACCCTGCAGTTTTCCATCTTCGCCGGGGGATCCATGAATACCAATTAATACTGCATCGAAATTTATTTTTCTTCCGTTATCAATTATAGAAAAATCCTGCCTGTCGACTGCCGACCGATCACCATTGGTCGCAACATAATACCATCCTTGAAGTGTGATGTCAATTTTGTACACATCAAATTTATCGGCATCAACATTTTTCAGAATATTAACTGCACTCTTATAGGATATAACCGATTCGCCTGAATAACCGCCGGTAACAAATGCAATGGTGGGCTTCATTCTGAAAATAATTTTCAGCAAATAAACAAAAAAGAGTTGAGTTTATTGTTTGAGATTTATTGTTTGGGAATTTGTTAAAGTTGACTTTACCGGTAGGAACAGCTCTTCTTTAAATAAGAAAGGTGAAGGCATATTCATCATAAATTTCCTTCACCCTTTTACGACGGGAAATATCACCCGCCTATATGGTGTAGCGCGTGGCTACATTAACAAACAAAAATTGCTCAATGAAAGGTAATGCAGTTTTATGCCTGTTTCCAAAAAAAACTTCATAATTTTTTGCACATTAAATATGCAACTTTTCTTTTTTTGCAAGTAACTCGTCTACCGTTTCTTTATACATTTCATCTGGCACACAACAATCAACCGGGCAAACTGCTGCACATTGCGGTTCTTCGTGAAAACCCTGGCACTCTGTGCATTTATTGGGAGATATATAATAAATATCGGTGGCTATAGGCGCGTTTCGCTGTTCTGCATCAATCGTTGAACCATCAAGCAAGGTAAATGGTCCTTTAATGGTTGTGCCGTCGGCAATCGCCCATTCCACGCCACCTTCGTAGATCGCGTTGTTCGGACATTCCGGTTCGCAGGCACCACAATTAATACATTCTTCTGTTATTTTTATTGCCATAGTTTAGTATTGGTAATGATTACAATTATTTTTGCAGCTCAAATATAAAAAAGAATTGTCACAGATTTACTGAAACACAGAATTTGAATTTGGCTGTGCTTCCTCGGTATATGAGACAAATCATACCATTGCATATGAATTTACAGGAACGAATTGATTTATTGGTTGACTTGGGTATCCATATCCAATCCAAAAATGAGGAATGGGAAAGCGTCAAACAAAAAGCATATTATCAAAACAAGTGGTTTACCGAAGAATTTATTGGTAACGCAGTAAAAAATATTTTCGAAGAATTTTTGCAAAGGGACAAATTAGATAACTGGTGCAAGCGATATGCAATTCCTGAGAAAAGAGATGATGCTAAAACAATCGGACTTGTAATGGCTGGTAATATTCCGCTCGTTGGATTTCATGATTTTTTATGCGTATTTGTTTCCGGGCACAAACAGGTTATCAAGCCATCATCAAAAGATGAAATACTTATCAAATACATTGTTCAGTATTTATCAGAAAAAAGATCAACAGTAAACGATTTTGTGTCGTTTTCAGAAATGCTTAAAGGTTGTGACGCTTACCTTGCGACTGGCAGTAATAATTCATCTAAATACTTTGAATATTATTTCGGAAAATATCCAAATATAATTCGCCGCAACCGCACATCGGTTGGATTATTGCATGGTGATGAAAGTATTGACGAATTGGGAAAATTGTCTTTAGATATTTCCATGTATTTCGGTCTTGGCTGCAGAAATGTTACCAAAGTATATGTACCTGAGAATTACGATTTTGTTCCGTTACTTGAGGCGTTGAAAAAATTCGATTATTTCGCTGAGCACTCCAAATACAAAAACAATTACGATTATCAACTCGCGATCCTGATAATAAACAGTAAATTTTACATGACCAACGGTTCAATAATCCTGACAGAAAATAATTCATTCTTTTCGCCAATAAGCGTTCTCCACTATAATTATTACAAGGACATGCGTGCAATTGAAAAGACAATCGAAAAAAGTGAAGACATTCAGTGCGTCACCGGAAAAAATTTTTTGCCGTTTGGATCAACCCAAAAGCCTAGTTTGACCGATTATGCAGACGGGATCGACACCTTGGAATTTCTGACAAAGCTCTGAGTTTGCTCGCAAAAGGCGCTCGGGAACAGCAACTGACCTGTATTAAATGGCCGAATCATTCATTACGTCTTTGATTTTTCTGGGCCTGGATATCGTGGTGTAGAATTTCGGAATTTCTGACCAAGCTCGGAAAAGCTCCTGTCAAAGGGCAGGCGCCAATAGATGACTCATGCAGAATTGGTTATTGCTTGTTGCCTGATCCTTAGCTTTTCGAGAATATTTTAACCGTTGTGAGATCATTTTTTCTTTTGTAATTTTGTGGTCATCTACGAAAAGCTTAGTAAATGATTTGTTAAACTGAATATGTGGTATAAACCATTTTATTTCAATAGCGTTAATTTGTAGTTCAAGGAATCAGAAAAAAACTAAACATAAATTTTTGACATTAAAATTCTAAAAAAACATGAAAGCAAGACAAGTGGTAGCCATTGTATTGATCAGCGCTTCGACTGCGCTGGCCACGATGTGGGGTTACAATCATTTTGCCGGCAACAAGACTTATCTTTACACACAAGATTCTTCAGGTAGAATCCCTACCAATTACGCAAAGTTTTTTGACGGACAAAAATTTGGTAATGTGCCTGTTGATTTTACGGATGCAGCGAGTGCCGCGATTCCCGCAACAGTTCATATCAAAACAAAAAGTGTTCGCAACGTAAGTAACAACCTTCCTAAAAATCCATTTTCGGATTTGTTCGGCCTGGGAGATGACTGGGGTTTTGGCAATGGAATGCGTTCCATTCCTGAGATGGCTTCTGGTTCGGGAGTTATTATCAGTGAGGATGGTTACATCGTTACCAATAATCACGTTGTTGATGGAGCTGATGAATTAACCGTTACCTTAAGCAACCGAAAATCATTTAAAGCAAAAGTTATCGGAGCTGATCCAAGCACTGATTTGGCCGTCATTAAAATTGAGGCAAAAGGGTTGCCATTCTTATTGTACGGAAATTCTGATGAAGCAAAAATCGGTCAGTGGGTATTAGCGGTTGGTTATCCTTTGAACCTCGAAACTACAGTTACAGCAGGTATCATCAGCGCCAAAGGAAGAACGCTCGATATCAACATGCGCCAAAGTAAAACGCCAATTGAATCATTCATTCAAACGGATGCTGCGGTAAATCCCGGCAATAGCGGTGGTCCGCTTATCAATCCGGAAGGTCAGTTGGTCGGTATTAATTCAGCCATCGCTTCACCGACTGGCTCTTATGCAGGGTATTCCTTTACCATTCCTGTTAACATCGTTAAAAAAGTTGTTGGCGATCTGATAAAATACGGGACTCCGCAAAGGGCCTATTTGGGGGTTAGGTATTTGCCTGACAATGCAAGCGACGAAATGAAAAAAGAAGCAGGCGTTCAGGATGGCGATGGAGTCTATGTTCTCGACGTTCCTGCTGATGGCTCAGCCGCAAAAGCAGGGATTCAAAAAGGCGACAGGCTCACAAAGCTGAATGGCATTCCATTAAATAGCGCTGCAGAAATGGTTGGGCTTGTTGCAACTTACCGCCCGGGTGAAAAGGTAAACGTTACTTATCAAAGAGCCGGAAAAGAATATACGGTGCCTTTAGTGTTGCACAACAATGCCGGAACAACTGATGTGGTAAAGAATAATTCCATCATGGATAAATTGGGTGCCGATTTGCAAACGTTAAACAAAAAAGACGCGGCTGATCTGAATGTAAAAGGCGGGGTTGTTGTCAAATCAATTGACGAAAACGGTTTGTTCAGCAAAACAAGAATGGAGGAAGGCTTTATCATTTTGAAAGCGAATGGCAAGGAAATAAACAGCGTTGATGATTTTAGGAAAATATTGGAAAATTCCGATGGTTCCGTAAAACTCGAAGGCGTATATCCTGGTTATGAAGGTTCATTCCAGTATCCGCTTAGATTAAACGGCGGACAATAAGGTAATTGATCATTTATAATTGACAATTGATAATAAAAAGGTCCCGGATAAATCCGGGACCTTTTTATTTTTTCGTTTTTTGCCAAATGGAACTCCCGTTAGGCATTTTTGTGACCCAGTCGGTCCATTGGCAAAGTTACAATTGACTCAACAGCCCGGTAACTGCATCGGCAGGATTGCGTTTGCAGACGATTTTAAACAGTCAATGGATTTGGCAACTTGTTCTGCAAAATCTCACCGGGACCAAAGATCTAAAACTTGTATAATCCGGGCACTTTATTGGACCATTACGATTTTGTGGGAAATCGCATTTTCCAGTGCGGAGGATTTATTTTTCAAAAACAAGATAACTCCACTCAGAAATATCAATAGCCTTCGACGACGTGAAATCAACCGATGAATGATCAAAAACATTCCTGAAACTTCCTTGCAAAACCTCATCCTGTATTTCCAATGCCATTTTTTCCGAAGAAAAATTTAAGATTACCAACACTTCATCATTACCATTCTTTCGGAAAAATGAAAAGATTTTGTCGCTGGAATTCGTTTGCAATTTATGGGTAACCACATTATTATCGCCTGCGTGCAGAGCGTTATTCTTTTTCCGTAAATCCAAAAGTATTTTGTAAAATTCATGCAACTCATACTTGCCCGACCACTCAATGGCATCCTTATCAAAAAATTTTAATCGCTTGTAATTCGGCATTTCCTGCCCGCTGTAAATTAATGGTAAGCCATTCCAGGTACAGCAGAATATGGCAAGATTTCTTGCCGCTGGTCCGTATTTTTCGTATTCTGTTCCATTCCAGCTATTTTCATCATGGTTAGAGGTGAAGTACGCGCGAAAAGCATTTTGAGGAAACTCTTTATCATACTGCATTAGCAAATCCCAAATTCCGTTACAATCGTATTGATGCCGCGCAAGTTCTTCCGTCCTGTGCATCCAGCGCCAGGTGTAGGTTGCATCAAAAGCCTGGTGATAATCAGCAACTTCACATTCTCCTAGCCAGAATAATTTTTTTAGCCTGTCGAGTGTCATTCTCGCTTCGATCCAAAAATCAAGTCGAACGAGATGTGCCATGTCGCAACGAAAACCATCGATATCACATTCAACGATCCAAAATTGCATGGCATCAATAACTGCTTTTCGCAATGCCGGGTTATCATAATTGAGATCAATCACGTCATCCCAGCCATTGCGTTCGGTAAAGTTCCCGTTGACATCTTTTACATAATAATCAGCGTGTTCGCGCGTCCAGCGATGATCCCAGCCGGTATGATTAGCAACCCAGTCGATAATAACTTTAAATCCTAAATCATGCGCACTTTGGACAAGCACTTTAAATTCATCGATCGTGCCGAACTCTGTATTCGTACTGGTATAATCGGAACAGGCATAATAACTTCCCAATGTTCCCTTTCTTTTTTCTAGACTGATAGGAGTAATTGGCATGAACCACAAGATTTCTATCCCCATATCTCTCAATCTCGGCAAAGACCTTGCAAATGCATCAAAACTGCCTTCGGTTGTATATTGCCGTAAGTTCACTTCGTAAATATTTGTATTGTAGCTCCAGTCTACGGGTTCAAATGACATGAGTATTTCTTTTTTACGGGTAAGACGTAAGGCGTACGATTTCCTGATTACAAAAAACAAATATAAAAACAAAGCAAATCGTGCATCATACATCGCAAATCATACATTGTTTACCTTTGCCCTGATGAAAACGTTCAACGTACCGATTATTTATCGAAGTCCGCTGATTACTGCGGTCAAAAATAAACGAAAGCAGGAAGACAGGATGAAAAAAGATTTCACTCCGACTCTTCTTGATCTCGGCCCATTACAAATTTTTCTGGCGCGCCATTTCGGATTTTGCTATGGAGTTGAAAATGCCATCGAAATTGCTTTCAGAACAATTGATGAAAATCCTGGTAAAAGGATTTTCCTTTTGAGTGAAATGATCCACAATCCGCAGGTAAACATGGATCTGAAATCCCGCGGAGTAACCTTTTTACAAGACACTTACGGCAAGGAACTGGTCTCTTTTGATGAAATAACGAGCGATGATGTAGTGATTATTCCGGCATTTGGAACAACCCTGGAAATTGAAAAAAAATTGCAAAAAATCGGTGTGGAAACTCAAAAATACAATACCACTTGTCCGTTCGTAGAAAAAGTATGGAACCGTTCGGAACAGATCGCAGAAAAAAAATACACAGTTATTATCCATGGTAAACCAAACCATGAAGAAACAAGAGCGACATTTTCACATGCTGCATGGCACACACCATCAGTTGTTGTCAATGATTTTAAAGAAACCGAATTGCTGGCAAAATATATTATGCAACCATCAGGGAAATTTTATGATGATTTTAAAAATCAATTCAGCAATGGCTTTGATGTCGAAAAAGATTTGGAAAGAATCGGGGTAGTCAATCAAACGACCATGCTTGCGAGTGACACACAGGCCATCGCCGATTTTTTAAGACAAATAATTATTAAAAAATATCATTTAGACAACTCGAATGTTGACACATATTTTGCGGACACGCGCGATACCTTATGTTATGCAACAAATGACAATCAAACTTCGGTAATTAAGATGCTTCAAACTCCCGCTGACTTTGCCATTGTTGTTGGAGGATATAATTCTTCCAACACTTCCCACCTGGTTGAGTTGTGTGAAGAAAAATTACCGGCGTATTTTATCAATACCGAAGAAAAAATTTTATCTGCAAAACAAATACGACATTATAATTTTCATACAAAAGAAGAAATATTGACCTCAGGGTATTTGACAGAAAGAACTCCTGTAAAAGTTTTAATAACCAGTGGCGCATCTTGTCCGGATGCGTTGGTAGAAGGAGTGATTAATAAATTAAGTGGTTTTTTCCCTGAAAGCAAATTGGGGCACGAAGGCTTGGGGTATTTTTGAGATCACCGGGATACAATTTTTCCTTCTGATAGGTGAAATAAAAAAGTGATTACATGTTATAGGGCGAAAAGCCAAAATTAACCGGAGAGCAATCCGGAAAAATATCTAAAAAAGGATGTGGCAACAGCTATGAATAAATTTAAAAGGAATATTAAAAATTAAACCATCTTGAATCCTTCCAAAAACTTTGTATTAAAATCACCACTGCGGAAACGTTCATCTTTCATCAATTGCAAATGAAATGGAATGGTTGTTTTGACACCTTCAATTACATATTCCATCAATGAACGCTGCATGGTGCTGATGGCTTCTTCCCGGGTCCGGGCAACCGCAATTATTTTAGAGATGAGCGAATCATAATATGGGGGAATGGTATAACCCGCGTAAACATGAGAATCCACACGGATTCCGTGACCACCAGGCTGGTGCAGTGTAGTAATTTTTCCCGGCGAAGGACGAAAATCATTATAGGGATCTTCGGCATTGATGCGACATTCAATGGCATACATCTGCGGTTCATAATTTTCTCCACTGATCGCATCGCCGGCTGCAATTTTTATTTGTTCTTTTATAAGATCAAAATTCACGACTTCTTCCGTTACGCAATGTTCCACCTGGATACGCGTATTCATTTCCATGAAATAAAAATTGCGATGTTTATCCACCAGAAATTCAATGGTGCCGACACTTTCGTAATTGATCGCTGAGGCAGCTTTGATCGCAGCTTCACCCATGCGATGACGCAATTCAGGCGTCATAAAAGGTGACGGAGATTCTTCAACCAATTTCTGATGACGGCGTTGAATCGAGCAATCTCTCTCACTCAAATGACAAACTTTGCCGTATTGATCGCCGGCAATTTGTATTTCAATATGTCTCGGTTCTTCAACAAATTTCTCAATATATAATCCATCATTTTTAAAAGATGCACCGGCCTCTATTTTCGCCGTATTAAATGCGTGTTCCATTTCCGTTTCTTCCCAAACAACACGCATTCCTTTTCCCCCACCACCAGCCGTTGCTTTTAAAATGATCGGGTAACCGATCTCAAAGGCTAACCCTTTTGCATCATCAACACTTTCCAACAATCCCTGTCCGCCCGGAACGACCGGCACACCCGCCCTTATCATGGTTTCTTTTGCCGTGATCTTATCTCCCATGGAATTTATCATCGCGGGAGTTGGCCCGATAAATTTAATTCCATGCTCGCCACAAATCTCCGCAAATTTTGCATTCTCCGCTAAAAAACCATATCCGGGATGAATGGCATCAGCGTTCGTGATTTCCGCCGCGGCCATGATGTGAGGAATATTTAAATAAGAATCTGCACTGGCGGGCTTTCCGATGCAAACAGCCTCATCTGCAAAGCGTACGTGAAGACTATCTTTATCCGCAGTGGAATAAACAGCGATGGTTTTGATCCCCATTTCTCGACAAGTTCTTATCACGCGCAAGGCAATCTCTCCACGGTTTGCGATCAATATTTTTTTAAACATAAACTTTCAAATGTGATGAGTGTGGCAAATGTGTAATAGGTGATCATTCCTCAATTTCACCTTTGCATTTTTTCACGTTTGCAATTAAACTGGTTCTACCAAAAATAAAGGCTGATCATATTCAACAGGTGATGCATCCTCAGCAAGTACTTTCACGATTTTTCCTTTCACCTCACTTTCTATTTCATTAAAAAGTTTCATGGCTTCGATGATGCAAACTACGTGCCCTGTCTCAATGTCATCTCCGACATTTACAAAGGCAGGTTTATCGGGTGAAGCGCTGCGGTAAAAAGTTCCAATCATCGGACTCTTTATGGTGATAAGATTATTAGCGACTGGCGGTTCAGCAGTTTTGCTTTTTTCTGCAGCGGGACCAGATTGAGTTTGGGAAGGGGAAGAAACAGGCTGTGCCGCAACATGCTGCATTTGCTGAGGCGCCGCAGAAACGATCTGCTGGACATGCTCTTCTTTTTGCTTAATGGTAATATGAAATCCTTTTTCTTCTATCGTCAGTTCACCAATATTAGATTTGTTGACGATCTTTATTAATTCTTGAATCTGCTTGAAATCCATATAATGAATTTACAGTTTTGTGAATGGGTTGACTAAGATAAGAAAAACTCTGAACTGTGGTTTTTTTGATTTTTTTAGGGAATCTAAAGACCATTCCCCGCTGGTTATTGTTCAAAATTGACGCGCAAGTTACCAATAAAGTCGGCGATCAGTAAACGACTATCGTTCGGCGCTACTACTCTTTCACTCTTTCGACATATTCCCCGGATTTGGAATTGATTTTTATCAACTCCCCTTCATTGACAAAAAGCGGAACATTAACCGTGGCGCCTGTTTCCACAGTCGCTTGTTTTAATGTGCGTGTTGCTGTGTCGCCTCTCACGCCCGGTTCAGAATAAGTTACTTTCAAAATTATTTTATCGGGAAGTTCAACGCTCATCGGTTGTTCGGTTTCTGTGTTGATAAGAACAGAAACCTGCTGGCCTTCTTTTAAAAACTGGGGAGCATCAACCATGTTTTCATTCATGGTTATCTGCTCAAAAGTGTCATTGTCCATAAAACTGTATCCGGTATCATCTTTATACAAAAATTGGAAATCTTTTCTTTCCACGCGTATGGGGAAAATGGTATCGCCACTGTTCCAAGTTTTTTCAATACTGCGGTTGTTGTCCAGTCCTTTGAGTTTTGCCCAAACTTTAGCAGCAGCACGTGCTGTCTTGTTCTCGCCAAAGTCAATAACAGTGTACAAACTACCTTCTAATTTGATGATCATTCCGCGGCCGATGTCTGCTGTATTTGCCATGTAAAAAGCTTTTGGCTTATAGCGATAAGCCATGAGCCGGTTTTAGATTAATTGGGCAGCAAAACTACAGCAAAACAAGCAGAGAAAAAAGTGAATGAATATTATGATGCCCGCTTCAGTAACTCCGGATGGGCATCTTCATAACCAATAGAAGGCTTGTTGACATACCTGTTTCCTGCTAATCTGGCGATAACCTTTTTCTCCAGGGTTATTAATGGCTGATGCAAGTTTTGTAAGGCAAATTCGGCTCCTCCAAATTCCAGAAACAGTTATCTTTTCCTGCTCCCGTATGACCATGCATCATCTCCTCTTCCTGCAATGTTAATTTTTGCATTTCTGCGAATTTTCTGTGGGCATATGAACATTTCGTACAACCAAATAAATTCTATTTATTTTTGTACATTGTATTTAATCTGAAAAAAAATTCATGAAAAAAATATTTCCGGCATTATTATTACTAATGATTGGCAACAGTTTTTTGTTTGCGCAGCAAACAACTGCAGATGAGTCAAAAGCAGGCTATTTGCGCTTCCCCACGATACCTCCTTTTAATTTATTAAAGGTCGATAGCGCTACCTATCTTACCAAAGATGACATCAAAAAACATCATCTAACCATGATCATGTTTTTTAGTCCTGAATGCGATCATTGTAAACACCAGACAAGAGACATATTGGAACAGTCCGATAAGTTCAAAGACATTGAAATCGTAATGGCAACTTATCAACCATTTAATGAAATGAGAGAATTCTATAAAAATTTTCACATTGCGGACCATCCAAATATTAAAGTGGGA
>DATGFZ010000488.1:0-21302 GCA_035308805.1 Puia sp.
ACTGGATTTCCCGTTGGCGTACCCAGACCCGTTGTAAATAAAATTAATGTTGCCCCGGATGCTGCCTTGCCCGTTGTTGCTTCGACATCATTACCCGGGGTACAAACCAAACTGAGTCCCGGTTTCAGCGCCGGCTCGGTATAATCCAATACATCAGCGACCGGAGAAGTGCCGCCTTTTTTTGCCGCCCCTGCAGATTTAATTGCGTCGGTTATAAGACCGTCTTTTATATTTCCGGGCGATGGATTCATATAAAACCCCGAACCAACAGTGTGCGCAAGTTCATCATAACTGCGCATGAGATGAATAAATTTCTTTGCCGTCATTTCATCAACACTTCTGTCGACCAATTCCTGTTCAATTCCACATAATTCAGGAAATTCTGCCAACAGTATTTTTCCGCCTAATGCTACAACAAGATCAGCACAATAACCCACAGCTGGGTTCGCAGAAATGCCACTAAATCCATCACTGCCACCACATTTTACGCCGATACATAATTCACTTAATGGGGCAGGTTTTCTTACCTGTTTATTAATTTCAACCAACTCGAGAAATGTTTTTCTGATCGCATCAGCAACCAGTTGTTCTTCGCTTTGTGATTGCTGTTGTTCAAAGATCAACACCGGTTTATCAAATTTAGGATTGCGTGTTTTTATTTCTTCCAAAAAGTCCGGGATCTGCAAATGCTGGCAACCCAAACTTAATACCGTTATGCCTGCTACATTGGGGTGATCAGCATAAGCAACAAGAAGTTTGCTGAGGATTGCAGAATCCTGTCTGGTGCCGCCACAACCACCCTGGTGATTAAGAAATTTTATTCCATCAACATTTTTAAAAAGAAAATTTTTTCTTTTTTCCGAGAAAGACAGATCGATCTGAACGGCGTCGATATTTTTTCCTTCCTTGAATGCCTCTACCAGCAAATGCGCGTACTGGCGATATTTTCCGGTGACAGAATATCCCAATTCATTTTGCAACGCCTCGCGAATCACATCAAGATTTCTGTTCTCGCAAAAGACGGTGGGTAAAAAGATCCAGTAGTTTGCCGTGCCAACTCTGCCATCGTTGCGATAATAACCATTAAATGTTCTGTTTATAAATTTAGATATATCTGGCTTAAGCCATTCGTAGTGTGCCGCACGATAGGAATAATCCCGGGCGGCATGTTTTGTGTTTTCGGTCGTCATCAATGAACCGCCAGGTATATCTGATTGCAATTTTCCAACCAAAGCCCCGTACATTATCACTTCATCACCCGACTTCATGTCCCGCATAAAAAATTTGTGCTTGGCGCCTATATCATTTTGCAAAATATAAGAACTGCCATGGTGTAAAATGGTTTCTCCTTTTTTTAAGTTAGTAAGGGCCACCAACACATTGTCTTTCGGATGTATTTGAAGAATTCTGTTTTTCATTGTACCTGTTTTTATTTACTGCCTCATCCGCTAACGCCCTCCTTTTACAGGAGGAAAGAAGCTTCGACATTTATTTAAAGATTTTAATTTTTCCATGATTATCCGGATAAATCTTGACATGGTCTCAAAGCTTGCACTCACTTTTTTTTCTCTTTTTCAAATTGGCCTAATTTTAAATTAAAGTGCTCTGTCTAAATGCACATACCCTCCATCCACATGAATCAGTTGACCCGTCGTATGACTTGATCTTGATGATAATAAAAATGCAGCGGTATTTGCAATTTCTTCAGCGGTTGTCATTCTATTTTCCAAAGGAATTCTTGATACGATATCCTTTAATTTCTCTTTCGGATCGGGCAAGGTATTTATCCAGCTTTCGTACAAGGGTGTCCAGCATTCGGCAACAACAATTGCATTGACGCGAATTCCATATTTCAATAATTCGACAGCCCACTCGCGGGTAAGCGCATTGCGACCGCCATTTGCCGCAGCATACGCAGATGTTCCGCCTTGTCCTGTTTCTGCAGTCTTTGAAGTAATATTTACAATTGAACCTTTTGATTTTTTCATTTCCGGCAAAGCAAAATGCGCCATCAAATAATAATGAATGAGATTTTTGTGCAACGATTCTACAAATAATTCATAGTTGCCATTTTCCAGATTAATTCCGTCATTAACGCCGGCATTATTAACCAACCCATCGATCTTTCCAAATTTTTCTATTGTTGCTTTCACTGCATATTCGCAATCATCTGGATTGGTCAATTCAGCAACAACCTGGAAGGCAGTCCTGCCACTGGCTTGCAGCTCGTCCAGGGTTTTCAGATTGTCTTTAAGGTTTCTGCCCACAATAACCGGAATGGCTTGTTCAGCACCGAGCAATTTAACGATGCCTTCGCCAATACCTTTGGCGCCCCCTGTTACTATAATCACTTTATCTCTTAATTGTAAATCCATATTTATTTTGTCACTTTTTTTTCAAGGAGAATATTTTATTTCACCTCTGTTAACCCAGAGCTTATTCTATGGTGTTCCCAAAATTTGATTAATAAAACCCTTTTTTCACTGCCTGATCATAGGAAATCGCTTTTTGTTTTTGCGTACCAAGCCCGTCAATCCCCAATTCAATGATATCTCCGGCCTTTAAATACCACGGGGGTTTAAATCCAAGACCTACGCCAAAAGGGGTTCCTGTTGAAATTATATCTCCCGGAAGCAAAGTCATAAACTGTGACAAATACGAAATCAAAAACGGAATTTTAAAGATCATGTCACTTGTGCTGGAGTTTTGCAATTTTTCTCCGTTCACTTTCAACCACAAATTCAAATGCTGGGGATCTTTTATTTCATCTTTTGTCGCCAGAAAAGGACCCAGCGGTGCAAATGTATCACAGCTTTTCCCTTTGACCCACTGGCCATTGTGCTCG
The DNA here is from genome assembly GCA_035308805.1 of Puia sp. Lineage (GTDB taxonomy): Bacteria > Bacteroidota > Bacteroidia > Chitinophagales > Chitinophagaceae > Puia. The sequence goes on from DATGFZ010000488.1 coordinate 2,846, forward strand.
ATCTGAAATGCTCTTTCCGAATAATCATTGTGTAAGACATAACCAGCGATATGATCGTTGGCATTTTCTTCTTTTATATAAGAGGTTTTTTTTCCAATGACAAGGGCGAGTTCAACTTCCCAATCTGTTTTTACAGAATTTTTCGGAATGATCAGGTCATCATTTGGCCCGCACAAGGCAGTTGTAGATTTAAAAAATATGATTGGCTCAGCTGGAGGCTGCGCCCCGGTTTCCTTGGCATGCTGGGAATAGTTCAATCCAATGCAGACTATCTTTGAAGGCCGAGCGACTGGGCTTCCTATGCGTGTCCCAGATCTTATTTCTGAGAGTGACGACTCGCCCTTATTAATAAATTCCTCAAGTCTTTTTAAACCATCAGTCTCAAAAAAATGCTCGTTATAATCTTCTCCAAATGCTTGTGTATCATACATTACGTCGTTTAAAATGACGCCTGGCTTTTCTTTGTTTAGTTCTCCAAAGCGAAAAAGTTTCATGGTAAAGGTCAATTGTGAATGGTGAATAATGATTTGCGATGGGCAAATAGTGATGGCTGAATTGACCGTCACTTTTTGTTATAGCCCTATCCGTTCAATGTTAAGAATCCTCCGTCAATTGGATAATCCGTTCCGGTAATAAAGGCAGCCTCCTCGCTCGACAGAAATAAAACCAACGCGGCAATTTCTTCAGGCTTCGCCATTCTGCCGATCGGCTGGCTTTTTGATAATTGCTCAAATATCTCTTTCTCCTTTCCGGGATAATGTTTTGCAATAAATCCGTCTACAAAAGGAGTATGTACCCTTGCCGGAGAAACGCAATTGCATCGGATATTGTCAGCGAGATAATCTCGGGCAGTGCTTAATGTCATTGAATACACAGCACCTTTGGTCATGGAATACGCGAAACGATCCTGCAACCCAACACGTGCCGCAATGGAACAAATGTTTACAATAATTCCACCACCCTGTTGTTGCATGAGCGGAATAGCTGCATGCAGACTATTGTACACGCCTTTGATATTAATATTGTACAATCTGTCCATATCGGCTTCGGTAGTTGTATGCGCCTTACCAATGTGCGAAACGCCAGCGCTGTTAACCAGCACATCAATTTTATTTATTTTTTTGAAAACTTCAGTAATGAGTTGCTGATCTGACACATTGCACGGGTGTGCCATGGCATTCCCACCTGCCGCTTCAATTTCTTTGACCAATGCTTCGGCATCGTCTTTATTGATGTCAACGATATGAACGTTTGCCTCCTCCTTTGCAAACAGCAATGAAATGGCTCTTCCAATACCGCTTCCCCCCCCTGTGATCACCGCATTTTTATTTTCTAAACTGAACATAATTGGTTTTCAATTTACGATTTCTGGTTTTATTTTATATCCGCTGATCGCATAAAATAAAACAACAACAAAACAAATCAGGGGAACGATGTATGCAATTTGAATACTTCCTGTTTTGTCTGAGATCAACCCCATAAACACTGCGCCAAATGCGCCACCGATAATTGACATAACCAGAAAAGATGAAGCAATTTTAGTTTCTTCACCCAAGCCTTTGATACCAAGGGCAAAAATCGTGGGAAACATGATAGACATAAAAAACGGAGTAGCCATCACAGCATACACCGGTGTGGATCCTTTTGTTGTCACTGCAATCAACAGCAACACAGTGTTTATTGCGGCATATATTCCAAGCAAACGTGAAGGTTTTATATAGCGCATCAAAAATGTACCCAAAAATCTTCCGGAAACAAATCCGATCATTGCATAACCCCACCAGGTCCCGGCGTCCTTTTCAGGAAGTGCCATGACATATTTTGAAAACCTGATAAAAAAACTCCCCACGGCCACCTGTGCAGCGACATAAAAGAACTGTGCCACCACGGCCCATTTCAAATGACTGAATTTAAAAATTTTAAATGAAAAAGTTGTGTCATGAGCAACGCTGTTATCTTCTGTTACTTTCGGAAATTTTGTGATCAGGAATAAGATAACCACAACAAAGACAAGCAGCGCAATCACCAGATATGGGATTTTAACTGCCGATGCCTCTGTATTCAAATAAGTATGTAACTGGTCAGGGGGCATTTTTTGCAGGTCTTCTTTGGAATATTCAATGCCGGAAAGAATAAATTTACTTCCCAGAATCGGCGCAAGCACTGCGCCCAACCCATTGAATGATTGCGCAAAATTTAAGCGTTGTTCCGCTGTCGCCGGATCTCCCAGAATAGTCATATAAGGATTGGCAACAGTTTCTAAAAATGCTGCCCCGCATGCCATCACAAATAGTGCAATTAAAAAGAAAAAATATTCACGTACGGTAGCAGCAGGAATAAATAATAATGCGCCGGCAGCAAATAAAATCAATCCGAGAACGATGCCGCTTTTATATCCAAATTTATGAATGAAGATGCCCGCCGGTATTGCCGTTATAAAATAACCGAGGTAAACTGCCGGATCAATAAACGAAGATTGCAAATCGTTAAGTTGGCAGGCTTTTCTCAGATGGGGAATAAGAATGGGGTTGAGGTTATGCAAAAACGCCCACAAAAAAAATAATGAAGTTACCAGAATAAATGGGATCAAATACTTTTTCTGCATGGTAAAACTTAGTTGAAGTTAAATGGTTCCTAATTATATTAGGTCGCTTCACAATGAACATTAAATATACAGAAGTTTTTATTTGTCGATACGCCTGTCCATTTGAAATAACAGGCTTTTGATTGGTATGGATATTGGAGAAGATACTGAAGTTCAATGGTTGCACGACTAATGAACCGATTGCAATTGATGGCTGTTTAATAAAAATACCGGGACGCTTATATAAATAGTGATCAGTAATCAAGTTGTAATTGTTATTTAACTTGCCGCATTAACCTCCTTAAATGAATGTAATAAAAAAAAGTCCAGTTGATGATTTGGGGTATCATTTTATTCCGGAAAAATTTTTGCCAAAGGGAAATGATGAATATTATTTGCGTACCCTGCAAAATAAGAGCGGGATAGATTACAGAAAACTTACAGCCGGTGAAATCGAAACCTTGGTGCGAAACCGAAATACTTCTGATAATTGGAATAATATTCTTGTGTCGGATGCATTTACTGCGGAACTCGTTATGGATTGCAAATTTTTTGGGTTGATCCGCATCGGAAAATTAGAGCCTTATTATCTTGAATTTAATAACCTCAGGCGTCCGGTTGGCTTATATGGCTCTACCATTATCAGCAGCGATTTCGGAGATAATGTGGTGATAGATAATGTTAATTATTTATCGCATTATATTATCGGTAACGATGTGATGATTGTAAACACCAATGAAGTGGCGACAACCGATCATGCAAAATTTGGCAATGGAATTTTAAAACAGGGAGAACCGGAATCGATCCGCATTTGGATGGAAGTATGCAACGAAAATGGGGGAAGAGGGATCATTCCGTTCGACGGGATGTTGCCTGGAGATGCTTATCTATGGAGTCGTTTTCGGGATGATAAAATATTACAAAATAGGTTTAAAGCGTTCACCGAAAGAAAATTTGATAACAAGCGCGGATATTATGGAAAGATCGGTGACCGAACGGTAATCAAAAATTGCAAGATCATCAAAGATGTATTGATTGGAAGCGACGCTTATTTAAAAGGAGCAAATAAGCTGAAGAACCTGACCATAAATTCCTCTGCAGATGCAAAATCGCAAATTGGTGAAGGCTGTGAATTGGTCAATGGCATTGTTGGTTATGGCTGTAGGATTTTTTATGGGGTGAAAGCGGTGCGTTTTATTATGGCTTCGCATTCGCAATTGAAATATGGAGCAAGGCTTATCAATTCTTATCTCGGAAATAATTCCACCATTTCGTGTTGTGAGGTCTTGAATTCATTAATTTTTCCTGCACACGAACAACATCATAACAATTCTTTTTTGTGTGCTGCATTGCTCAACGGACAAAGTAACATGGCAGCCGCCGCAACCATTGGTTCAAATCACAATTCCCGCAGTGCGGACGGCGAAATTATTGCTGGGCGTGGGTTTTGGCCGGGACTAAGTGTCAGCCTTAAACACAATTCGAAATTTGCTTCGTTTTGTATTATCGCAAAGGGCACCTATCCTTCTGAACTGAATATCCCCATTCCGTTTTCATTGATCAGTAATAATGAAAGCAAAAATGAATTGATAATCATGCCTGCATACTGGTTCATGTATAATATGTACGCATTGTCACGAAACGCCTGGAAATATGCTGATCGCGATAAACGCAATGAGAAAACACAATTGCTCGAATTTGATTTTCTAGCTCCGGATTCAGTTAATGAAATGATCAATTCCCTTTTTTTGTTGGAAAAATTTACTGGAGAAGCCTATGTTGATGAATATGAAAAAGGAAAAAAATATTCCGATGAAAAAATTATAGATATCGGCAAAAAACTTTTGGAAAGCAAAAAAGACACTGTTGACGGCCTGGAAATTCTTTCCGAAGGATTTGAAAATAATAAACGCAAAACGAAATTGATCAAAGTTTATCGCGCTTATCATTTGTTTAAGGAATTAATCAGTTATTATGCCGTGAAGCAATTGATCGCGCACATAAAAAATAGGGAGCTAAAAAAATTTGAACAAATCCAGCAATCTCTGCCGGCGAGACCGATCCTGCTGGAATGGACAAATGCTGGCGGACAATTAATTCCGCAAAATTCACTTGAAAGATTTCTTCAGCAAATAAAAAATAATAAAGTTAAAAGCTGGGAGGAAGTCCATCGATTTTATAAAGATGAAGGAAAAGTTTATGCAAGTAATAAATTGATTCACTCACTCGCGGTTTTGAAGAGGATTCAAGGAATTGACATTAAAAGGATTTTCTCCAAACAGTTCAAGATTTTACTGAAAAAATCCATAGTGACGGAAGAATGGATGACAAAGGGAATTTATGAATCACGCGCAAAAGATTATACCAATCCATTTCGTAAAATGGTCTATGAAAATACAGCAGAAATGAATGAAGTAATCGGTTCCTTGCGTGGCAATGGCTTTATTAAACTCCAGCATGATTTGCTCGTCGGGCATAAAAAGGAAATTGAAGACATCATTAGGAAGTTGTGAACAAAGGAAAGAAAAAACAAATTTATTTCAGCAATGGCAGGTGGCCAGGGCCGAATCATATTTATTTAAGAAGAAAAGAGTGTAAGGCTTATAACTATTCTCGATTGGAGGAAAGGAGATGATAAAATGTTTTTTATTTTTTTAAACGTTTTTATTTTTTTTGTAATTAAGAACGATACCCAATTGCTAATCCCAAAATTGCCTTTTAATACCATCGGGTCATTGCGTAATTTCCGGATTCGCTATTTCTTCCTTAAAAAAATTCTTATGGGAACTCCCTTGAAATTGAAATTTTTTCGCAATTGATTTTCGAGATAATTCTTATACGGCTGTTTTATATCATCGGGGAAGTTGCTGAAAAAAGCAAATGAGGGCGTATTCGTCGGTAGTTGTGTAACATACTTGATTTTAACTGCATGACCTCTAACCACGGGCGCGTGATAAGCCTCCACAGCTTTCAACATGATTTCATTTAATTGGGAAGTGGACACCTTGCGCTGACGGTTTGCATAAACTTCAAGGGCAATTTCAATGGCTTTATGAATGCGGAGTTTTTCTATTGCCGAAATAAAAAGAACCGGAACATCCGTGAATGGAGCAAATTTTTTCATCAGTTCACTTTCGTATTCCTTCGCACTGTTGGTTTCTTTTTTGATGAGATCCCATTTGTTTACCAGTATCACGATGCCTTTTCCTTTTTTTACAGCCAGACTGAAAATATTCAGATCCTGCGCTGTGATTCCTTTTTCCGCATCGAGCAATAAAAGGCAAACATCAGCCTCATCCATCGCATTGATGGCACGGATCACAGAATAAAACTCCAGATCTTCATGTACTTTTGTTTTACGACGAATGCCGGCTGTATCAATCAAAATAAATTCTTTGTTGAATAAATTGTAGTGCGTGTGAATCGTATCGCGCGTTGTGCCGGGAATATTGCTTACAATTGTTCTTTCCTGACCGGTCAACGCATTTAACAAAGAAGATTTACCAACATTGGGCTGGCCAATAATGGCGAATTTCGGCAACCCTGTTTCTTCGACTGCCGTATCATCTTCTTTTATTAATGCGGTTATTGCATCAAGCAATTCGCCGGTACCACTACCCGTCATGGAAGATAGAAAAAATATGTGGTCAAAACCCAGGCTATAAAATTCGGTTGCTTCGAGAAGTCGTTCGCTGTTGTCAACTTTATTCACCACTAAAAAAACAGGTTTTTCTGTGCGGCGCAGCACATCAGCCATCGCATCATCGAGGGTAGTAATGCCGGTTGCCGTATCAACCATAAAAATAATGGCGCTGGCTTCTTCCAAAGCGATCAGCACCTGCTTTTTTATTTCTTTCTCAAAAATGTCTTCACTCTGCGGCACAAAACCGCCGGTATCGATCACGTTAAAGGTCTTGCCATTCCAATCCGTGATTCCATACTGCCTGTCGCGTGTAACGCCGCTTGTATCGTCAACTATGGCTTTGCGCTGCTCAAGCAAACGATTAAACAACGTGCTTTTCCCAACATTTGGTCTGCCAACGATTGCTACTGTAAAACTCATACAATTGTCCCCTAACGGGAAGCTTGATTTAAATGCTTTAGAATTCCCTATTCCTTTTCAGGGATCGGGGGTTTAATATCCATACTCCTTTAAGAACAAATCACTATCTCTCCATTTCGGGCGAACTTTTACAAATAGTTCGAGAAAAACTTTCCGCTGTAAAAATTCTTCAATTTCTTTTCTTGCATCAGTTCCCAATCTTTTTATCATGTTTCCTTTTTCACCAAGAATGATTCCTTTTTGTGTTTCCCGCTGGACGATAATTTCAGCTCTTATTTTTGTCAGGGTTTCTTTTTCTTTAAATTCCTGAATAACTACAGTCGAATGATAAGGAATTTCTTCTTCAAACAAATAAAATATTTTTTCACGGATCATTTCGGCGACGAAAAATTTAACAGGCAGGTCGGTGAGGTCATCTCCTTCAAAAAAGGGCTCACCTTCCGGCAGTAATTTTATGATTGCCTGCAAGAGATGATCAACATTTTTCTTTTTCAAAGCGGAAATAGCGATTACTTCCGCAGAGTACTTTTTGTGTTGAAAGAATTCAACCGCATTTTTTACTTTTTCGGTGACAGCTTTATCTGTCTTATTTATTACCACAATGGCTGGCTTTTTAATATTCAACGAAGAAAATATTTCATCATTTTCTTTTTGATCATCGTTGGCATCGACGATTAATAAAACAATATCGGCATCTTCCAAAGAACTTTTTACAGCTAGCATCATCTTTTCGTGCAGCTTATATTTCGGCTGAATGATTCCGGGTGTGTCTGAAAAAATGACCTGATAATTTTTTTCTGTGAGAATTCCTTTGATGCGATGACGGGTTGTTTGCACTTTTGGAGAAATGATTGCGAGTTTTTCTCCAAGTAATGCATTCAACAAGGTGCTTTTGCCCGCGTTGGGCCTTCCAAAAATTCCGGCAAATCCACTTTTCATAAAGAGTTGCAAATGTACAGGAAGATAAAATTTGTTTGGCTATTATTTGCCATAGAAGTACCTTTGCGACCCTATATCGCGAAGTAGAGCAGCGGTAGCTCGTCGGGCTCATAACCCGAAGGTCGGAGGTTCGAACCCTCCCTTCGCAACAAAGAATCAGGTAGTTATCTTTGAATTCGACCCTCACCTTGCAACACAATTTGCCGGATGATTTACTTGGCTCACGCTTTCACCCAATCAATTCCTCTCATAATTTCCGGGAATTTAGTCCTGGAGTTCCTGATTAACGCTTACAGGCTTATACTTAATGTCCGCTGGTAGTAAATACTGGTTTTCAATATTTATTGACAGAATTGGCAAAGTATGTGGTTATTAAAATAATAAATCCTCGGTAAACAAGTTTAATAGGTAGAAATCTAAAATCCTATAGTCATGAAATACCTCATGCTAACCCTGCTATTGCCGCTATTCGGGCATTCACAATGCTACGAAAACAGGCTTGCCTTTAATTTTAATATTGGAACTCCATTTAAAAGCGGGATGGAATTGTCTTTTTTTCCCAGCGATGGAAGAATTGGGTACGATGCAGGCTTCTATTTATATGATCGTAAAACGACCATGCAGGTTGATAAAAGGATAACTGTGTCTGAGCAACCTGAAATTTCGCCGATCGGGAGGGTTATTTTCAGGCTTAATCAATATGGCAATTTTCAACATCAGGTGACCGTTTTCGGAACCCCGAATCAAGTAGGCGTTTCATACAGGATATACTACCGTTTTGGGGACATCCTTATTGGTATTGAACCGACCGTATCGACAAAAGAAAGTGGAGTGAATGCTTTGGTTAGTTTTGATTTGTAAATAAAAATTCAAACCGTATAGATCATAAGAGCCATGCATTTGCATGGCTCTTTTTTTTATTTACTACTCTTGCCAAACTATTTTTTTGAAACCGCGCCACCGCTGCTTGTATTAATATCTGAAATAACTGCGTTGCCTTTATAATGGATATGACCACCGCTGCTCGCAGAAGCAGAAAGTTGTTTGTTTACATTGAGCTCAATGTGTCCGCCACTGCTCGCATCTGCTTCTGCAATTTCTGATTGCAGGTCGTCAGCGTCAAGACGGCTGCCGCTGCTTGCTTCAGTCTTAATATTTGATGCGGTTCCTGAAATGGTGGAATGGGCGCCGCTGCTGGTTTCTGCGGTCAGATCGGTGACAGATATATTCCCTTTAAATGATGCGCCACTGGAAAAATCAAGATGTAATTTATTAGACTTTACGGTGCCGTCAACATCAACATGGGCGCCGGAATTACCCCTTAAAGCATCAAGCATTTTGCATGAAACATAAGCTTTAAGATTTTTTCCTTCAGTATTACTCCAGTCATTCCACTTATTATCAAAATAAATTTTCAGCGTGCCATTGTCTGTGACCTCTGTCTTAATTCTGTCTCGATATTCTTTATCTGATGCGCTTACAGCGACAGCTTCATCATTTCCCTGCGTAAGATAAAGATGGATACCGGTTGATACCTTTATTGCGTGAAAACTTTTTACAGTCCGCACTTCAGCGTTTGGATCGTTATATGTTTTCCCCTGCGCAAAAACTGCACATGTTATCATGACAGCAGCAATTGCAAAAATTATTTTCTTCATGTTTTACTTTTTTAAGAATTATTATTGATTTGACTATTATCCTTTTTTGGTGATGCTGCTTGAACCGCTTGATTTTATTAAGTGGACCACGCCGGTCCCCTTGTAATAAATATCGCTGCCGCCGCTTGCGTTTGCAGATAATTCTTTATTAACGGTTATATGAGAGTCACTACCACCGCTTGCAGTAATTTTGCAATTATCTGTTATCAGTTCGTAGCCATTTAAATCGCTGCCACCACTCGCGTCAACATCCAGGTCTGTTACGGATCCGGAAATATCCACATCGGAGCCACCACTTTGAGTGATTGACATTTCATGAGCATCAATCCTTCCTTTCAGATCACTTCCTCCGGAAAGATCAATATGCAATTTGTCCGATTTAATTGTTCCCTGCAAATAAGCGTCGGAGCCCCCTGAAGCATCAAGTCCATCTATATCTTTTATGGAAACATAGGCTTTCAATTTTTTGTTGCCTAGGTTCCAGGTGATGCTACCCGTGTTTTCATATTTTATAACCAGCACACCGTTATTAACAGTGGTGACTATGTGGGAAATATATTTCGGGTCAGAAGCACTGACCGCAACGGCTTCCTCGTTGCCTTGCGTCAGGTAGAGATCAATGCCACTGGAGACGTGAATCGCATGAAACCCTTTCACATTGCGGGTCTCGGCATTTTTGTCCTCAATAACCTTTCCGCTTTGCGCGAAAGAAAGGATGGTAAATGTTAGTAAAGCAGTTGAAAAAAGTATCTTCTTCATAAAAACGATTTTAGTGAAAGACGCCTGAAATTAGCCAATGTTGCATAGACACGTATTATTCGGGTGTTTTATCTGTGACGAAGCCGCTCCGGAAAAAGTTACAGGCTGAATTAAGTTTTCCTATAACTTTGCTGATCTTTCTTTCATTTCAGTGAAAGAAAGGCTTCTCAGATTCCTCGGGGTGCTTTTCGCCAAATGGCGGATGGCTGAGATAATACCCGTAGAACCTGAACAGGGTAATGCCTGCGCAGGGAAGGTGTTCAAACATTTCCAGCATTTTACCTGCACGGCTATTTTAAATTAAGAATTGAAATAATCAATCCGAAATGGAAAGATATTCAGCTATTTGCACCCAATAGCTGGTTCTTTATTGCTGATTTTTTATTTCCTATTCATTTTAAAATCAACAAAACGATGAAACGGCTAGCTGTATTATTTTTTACTTTTTATCTTTTATTTTTTGTTTCGTCAGTTGCATTTGCACAAATCAACCCCAAAGGGAAAATAACTGATTCAGTAACCGGTTTTCCAGTCGCCGGCGCAACAGTTTCTATTGACGGAATCGGAACAACCTCGACCAATGAATCCGGGATATTTGAATTCCACAAAGCAAAATCAGGGAACTACCACATTCGGATCAGCAGCATCGGTTTCAAAACATTTGATTCAGCAATTAATTTTTCCGATAAACTTCTGGTCATTTCATTACAACAATCAAAATTGTTTTTGCAACCTGTCGAAATAAAAGCCTTGCGTGCAGACGAAAAAGCACCATTTACCAAAACAAATCTTTCCAAAGAATATATTGCAAAAAATAACCTTGGACAGGATCTGCCATTTATCTTGAATCAAACTCCGTCTGTCGTCATTAATTCAGATGCCGGTAACGGCGTTGGATATACAGCAATTTATATCCGGGGCACAGATGATTCGAGAATCAATATGACCCTAAATGGAATTCCTTATAACGATGCAGAAGAGCAGGCGATTTATTTTGTCGATCTTCCTGATTTTGCTTCGTCCGTCAACAGCATTCAAATTCAGCGCGGAGTCGGCACTTCATCAAATGGAGCCGGCGCATTCGGCGCAACAATAAATTTTTCTACCAACGAATTTAATGACACTGTTTATGCAGAAATTAATAACAGTTTCGGTTCTTTTAACACATGGAAAAACACGGTGAAAGCCGGCTCAGGATTGATTGATGGTCATTTTACCATTGACGCACGATTATCCCAAATTACCAGTGATGGTTATATTGACAGGGCAACCAGCAATTTAAAATCGTTGTATCTATCTGCGGGATATTATACAAAAAATTCTTCTCTACGCTTCAACATCATCCAGGGAAAAGAAAAAACGTACCAGGCATGGAATGGAATTCCTCAAGCAAAAATATACGGCGATAAGGCAGCACTGGATATGCATTACGAGGATAATGTCGGCTCACTATATTTTACGAAAGCTGATTCGTTGAATCTGTACAAATCAAATAACCGAACCTATAATTATTTCACTTATCAAAATCAAACAGACAATTACTGGCAAAATCATTATCAGCTTTTTTTCAATCACCAGTTTAATCAGCGGATTTCAATGAACGTTGCAGCGTTCCTCACAAGGGGCTATGGTTATTATGAGGAATATCACGACCAGGGCGATTCAGCCAATGCAAAATATTCGGCGTATGGTTTGCCCAGCCAAATTATTGGTAATGACACTTTACAAAGCACAAACCTCATTCGGCAATTATGGTTAAGTAATTATTTTTATGGCGGAATATTTTCTCTTCAATATAAATATCAAAAAACACAGTTCTCATTGGGAGGCGGCTGGGATAAATATGATGGCAAGCATTGTGGCATTATAACCTGGGCGCAAAACGGCGGCATTCCCCCGAATTATGAATGGTACAACGAGCCCGCGTACAAAACCGATTTTAATGTTTATGGGAAAATGCAACAGAAAATCAATGATCAATGGACTGCATTTTTAGACCTGCAATACAGGCATGTTCAATATGATATTGATGGTTTTGATGACAATCCTGCATTAATGGTGCATACCACTTACAATTTTATCAATCCGAAACTTGGTGTTAGCTATTTTAACGACGGGTGGGGTGGATATTTTTCTTACTCACTTGCCAATCATGAACCTGACAGAAATGATTTTGAGACAGCCAACAGCGATAAACCAAAAGCCGAAGTGCTGAATGATTTTGAATTAAACATTGGAAGAAAAAATTCTCAATATTCCTGGAGCGCAACCGGATACTATATGCTCTATACAAATCAATTGGTCCTCAACGGACAAATCAATTATGTAGGGGAATACACACGCATTAATATTCCCGACAGTTATCGTTTAGGACTAGAATTACAGGCAAGCGCTAGACCAACCGACTGGTTTAATGCAGATGCAAACATCGCCCTCAGCAGAAATAGGGTGAAAAATTATACGGAGTATATCGATGATTATGATAACGGCGGACAAAAAAGTTATTCTTACCAGGTTACCGATATTGCTTTTTCTCCCTCAATTGTCGGTGGAGCAACGTTGAATTTCCTTCCCTACAGAAATTATGAATTGAGTTTGATAAGCAAATATGTAAGTAAGGAATATTTGGACAATGCCCAGCAGGAAGACAGAAAATTAAACGCCTATTATGTGCAAAATGTACGAATGATGTACACCGTTAAATTCAAGGAAATAAAAGAAATGAATTTGATTTTTCAGCTAAATAATGTTTTCAATAAAAAATATGAACCTAACGGTTATACCTATAGTTATATTTATGGCGGCCAATTAATAACTGAGAACTTTCTATTCCCGATGGCAACGACTAATTTTATGTTTGCGGTGAATATTAAATTGTAATAAATTGATTATTTATTTTCATTAAGTTCCACATGAGATGAACCACTTTCAACTTTTATGTCTGCATGAACGGAGCTTCCGCGCCTGGAATATATAACATGATCTTTGGGGGCCTTGAGATATCGTTCTTTAAATTCAGCCTGAATTTCTCCAGGCTGGATGATGTCATTTACCTTAAACATTTCAGCGTTTAATATAATGGAGAGATTATTTGTTGAATTAATTATTTTTTCATCAATCAATTGGTTGATGATTAACTTCAAGGTTTGATTTTCTTCCAGTGAGGGTACAGGTGGGATTGGAGAAGTTGAAATTGATTCCAGGGGAGCACCAGGTACATCAGGATTATCAGGTCTCAACGAAGGAATGCCTGGGATTAACAAGCTGTTTCTGTCTTCATTCGAAATCATTTCATTAATATTTCTTCTCTCTTTCTCAATTTTCATTTGCTCATCCCTTAATTCAATTATTTGTTTGTTAAGCATCTCAGCCTGTTTTTTAGAATCTTTTTCGCCCAGGGTCTTAACCATTATTTCCTGTTGATTTCTTAATTCTTCTTCAAGGGCCATCAATTCAGCATTATGATTTTTCAATAATTCCAGCTCATCTGCATTTGCTTTTTTTAATTCTTCCAAATGTATCAATTGTTTTTGCGCATCCAGGGCTTGAATTTTTGCTGATAGCTCATCTCGTTGTTTATTCCATTGATCTAAAGTTTCCTTATTCACCTTTGCCATTTCATCTTGCTTCCGATCTTGCTCCGCCAATAACTTTTCTCTTTGTTGTGCGAGCTGTATATTTTCATCTGCTAATTTATCACGGTCTTTTTTTACCTGGATAAAAATTCTTTCTGTAATATCTTTATAGCCTCCGAGCTTTCCGTCGGGAATTTTTTTACCATTAACATATAATTTAGTCACTTTGTCATTGACCACAAGGGCTCTATATTGGTTACCATCAATTGTCGTAACGTAACTGAACTTTGAGATGCTCGTATCCTTGGATGGAATGGAATCGGTTAGCACCACTTTTTTCTGAGCGGTAATGGTCGCAGGAGCACTTTTAATTTCCTGTTTTTGCGGAATTTGCCTGAATGCGAGGGCTACAAACCCGATTATAACTATTCCTGTTGCGAGCGAAATCTTTTCCATATTATTTAATGTTTTGTTGTTATTTGTGAGCATGCGTTTTACCCTTTCCAGTAAATGATTTTTTCTTCCCGGGAATGCCAGCGTATATATTGATTTTTCCAAATTATATTCCTGGAAGCAAACAAGGGCGTCAATAAATTCTTTTTTGTTTTTTGATTGATTAATGGCGATATCATCACAACAATTTTCTCTTTCATCACGGATCAATGATGAGATCCAGAGCACAGCGGGATTGAAGAAGAAAATTATTTCCGCAAAGTTTTGGAGGAGGTTAATAAAATAGTCTTTGCGTTTGATATGCGCGAGTTCATGCAGCAAGACAGCTTCCACTTGTTCCGGTGGCAATTGCATAATTATGCTGAATGGAAACAATATAATCGGTTTTATAAAACCAACCATGACCGGCACTCTTACAATTTCCGATTGCAGTAAAGACACCCGCTGTTTTATTTGCATTTTTTTCGCAAGTTCCTCCATTCTTCTTTTCCAGTATTTCGGCGCCTGATGCGTTTTATAATGTTTGATGCGTTGTACATACGCTGCATTGGCAATCAGTTTTATAAATTGAGCACTGAGAATAATAAACCAAATGGTCACAATCAACGATGCATGTTCATCAAAGTAACTGACAAATACGTCGAGATTTGTTTTTTGGGTTACAACATCAGGAGATGGATATGAATTGCCGGCTAGAAATGTTTCTGTGTTTTTTTGTGCAGGGAATGCGGCAATATTATTTGATGAAACAAGTTGCCATTGTCGTACAAAAGTGAAACAAGCCACCAGTACAAAAAGAAAAAATAATACGGACAATAAATTATAACGAATTACCGGCTTCGCACTTTTTGTCGCCAAAATAACCGTGCCGCCAATTATGGCGAGTAACAAACCTTGCCAGAGGGAATGGATCAATGTCCAGCAAAGTGCCTGAATGATTTCGTCATTAAATAAATGCATAGAGTAATGTTTGCGTTGTTATATTTAATTTTTGCAATTCATTGTTGTTGTATCCGAGGCTGGGTTGCGAAATCACAAATTATTTATCCCTCGAATTATAAACGTTCATCTTGAACTTATTCAAGCTTCTTCAACAAATCTTTTATAGCCTGTAATTCTTTTTTAGAAGTTTTTTTATTACCGAGCAATTGCATCAACAAACTACTGGCTGAACCGTTGTACATGCTATCGACAAATCTCTCCAGTAGATAACTTTTGGTTTTTTGTTCTTCCATCGCCGGCGTATAAACGTGTTTCATGTTGGTTTCATCTCTTTTTAAAATCCCCTTTTCCGACATAATCTGCATCAGCTTTAACGTCGAAGTGTATTGCACCGCCCTTTTTTGTTCGTTCAATTGTTCATTGACAAAACGAACGGTCGCAGGCCCGTGTTGCCAGAGTATCTGCAGAATTTCCAGTTCAGATTTTGTCGGTTCGATTTTTTTTTTGTTGTCTTTATTTTCCGGTTTCATGACCCTAAGGTAGGAAATATTTCGTACGAACAAAAATTTACCTCATATTTTTAAAAATTTTAAGAAAATGATAAAACCGGTAATGTTGAGAGAAGGGAAGTAGGTTACAACGCATTGGCAGGATTGCCAAAGGAGTGATCGGTAGTTGATTTGTTCCGGTAAGAGAAGGCATTGGATCACTCTTTAAGGTAGTGGGCGCTAGCAATTCACCAGGTAACCCACCATAAAAAAGCGAAATACTCCGAAATTCAAATATTTCAATTATCTTATCTTCAATCATCTTATAAAATAAAACCGGCTTAGCAAATGAAGTCAAAATTACTCAGGGCAACCATCGAAATGGGATTTATCATTTTCCTATTCTATTCCAATCTTTTTATGGGAGAGTTTGAGCGCAGCACGGAAAAACGAAGTTTCCTTTTGGCGTTCGAAGACATTTTTACGCTTACGAATTTTTCAATTGCCTTATTGTGTTCATTTATTGGATATGTGGTTTTTGAGTTCCTGCGAAAGAAATTTTAGCCTTTTTCGGTTTTACAATCAATTCTCAAATTTTTCTCGCCAGGCTAGCATTCCTCCGGTAAGATTTTTTGTGTTTTTAAATCCAAGCATTTCCAAAATATTGCAAGCCTGTCCGCTCCGGTTCCCGCTTCTGCAATAACAAATCACTTCCTGATCTTTTAGGTCTTCAATTTCACTAATGTCCATCGCCTGTATTTTTCCAAGAGGAAACAACACGCCGCCTATATTAAAATCTGCATTTTCCGAAGGCTGACGGACATCCAGTAAATTTAATTTTTCTCCTTTGTCTAGTCTCGTTTTCAATTCTTCAATAGTTATTAATTGCATATTTTAAATTTTAGAACCATTATTTATTTCCCTTGCCCTGATTTTGTTAAGTATCAGATCATTTAACTGAATCAGCAAAATTATTCTTTATCAATGGCTACAACACACCCCACAACGCGATTATTATTTACCGCAATGTTAAAATGCAAGGTTCCTTTAGGTGTTGCCTCAAAATGCACATTTTGCAAAAGCTTGTTTCCAAGGGCAGCATTGAGCCTTGAAGCATAATCCTGCTCTGGGTTTTGACTGATCCGCCTGTTGATCGCATTCCAATCTAATGAATCTTTGCTTACTACAACGGCTATGTAATCCTTTGAGCCAATACTGTCCGTGGTCATGCTTTTATTTTTTGGAAAGAGGCGATAACCGGCGATTCCGCAAAATGGCGAATACCTGGTCCTGGTATGATCGTCGGCATTTGGATAAGGAAATAACGTATAACTCGATCCATCGGTTTCTTTCCCAAAAACATAAATATAACACTCGCTGGTATTTTTTATTTCCATTTTAAAATGAGTTCCCATTTTCACGGGAGATGTTGTTTCAAAAACATTATTGCCAAAAGTCCTTAATTGAATATAATCTCCAGCAACGGCTTGATTATTTTTGTAAGAAATTTTTACCAATCCTACTTCAGCTTCAAAAGGTTCATTGGCAGCTGCGCCAACTTTTGTCATCGGGTCTATGCCATATGCCTCACGCACAAAATATTTGAAATCGTCATAGCGAACCCAAGCGAAACCATTATTGCCCCACTGTTGTCCCCAGCTGTTCATTATTAGAAATGCACCACCATATTTTTTATCATCATAACCAACCACGCATTGGGCGTGACCCCCGAAACCTTGCATGCTTCTGTCTTCGTCGGTTGGGCTCCACAAATCTTGACCCATCATCGGTTGCATATAACTTCCGCCAACCATCATCCCAATAACTACCGGCGCGCCTTGTGAAAGGTTTTCTTTTATCGCGCGAAGGTCAATCACATCAGCTCTATCTCCGGCCGACAATCGGTTGGCCCCCCGCATTTTATATTGCTGCGCTTCTTCTATCAGTTGCTGATCAGGTTGCGCAGAGCAATCCTGGTCGTTGTATGGAAACCGGTCGTACTCAACAGAACCTTTCTGCGTCATGAATTCCATTGCTTTTTGAATATAAGAACCATCACAACCATCCACCCCGATTTGGTTATACAAAAAGGAGGGGCTGAATTTTATTGTATTCGGATCTTTTCCTGTCCGGATCGCTTCCTCAATTGTTCGCGCACCATAGGCGCTGCTCCAAGCAACGCAACTTCCCTGGTGACCCTGGTCACCGACCGTTGGCGCAAATTTTTGAAGATTTGCAGATTCGGGTAAAGGGTTTTTGCTGTCATCATCATCCAACGATTCATAAATTTTCGCTTTGACAAATTGTTTTGGATCGAGAATGCCGCCGGTTGCGAACTGCGAGGCATTTTGCACGGAGCTGATGTTGCAGCCACTGCGGCCAAAGAAAAAATACCCTCCGACAAGAATTACCAACAGCAATATTAAGCCCCTTCCCCGAAATATACCAAGTAACAAAGCCAACAAGGCGAAAATCCCACCCCCGCCGAAGCCACCTCCTCCGTCGCTTCCACCAGAATCGCCGCCTCCGCTATTTTCCAGCGGATCCACCGGATCATCCTCCATGCGAATAGGCATAAGATTTACATTTTAAAATTTGCAAGAAACGAATCGAACCAATTTATCACAATTGTTCAATATTATAACAATATCCACCAAAACAAGTTTCGGTTATACATGACCGGTATGCGTTTTTGTGTTTGTTTCCGAAATGAGATTTCTGAACCGCCTTCACCCCGCCCTTTGCCGTAAGCATTAAGTCCAGTGTCTGTTTGAATCCCAGGGGCTGCTTTATTACAGTATTATATTTCTTAAAATATCATCAAACGTTTCTCTCTTGCGAATAAGTCGTGGTTCCCCATCTTTAACCAAAACTTCAGCTGGACGTAACCGTGAGTTAAAGTTTGATGACATCTCAAACCCATAGGCACCAGCATTATAAAAAATAAGATAATCTCCTTCACGAACTTCTTTAATATTCCTATCCCACGCAAAAGT
>DATGFZ010000489.1:0-12757 GCA_035308805.1 Puia sp.
CTGACCACATCCGAGACAATAATTTTGATCCTCCGCTCGTGCTTACGAGTTTCCAGCTGTTTAACAAAAATGTGCCACTGGCTGCAGACGACAATGACCCGTCACCACTAAAAAAAGCCATTGAGGAAACCAATGAGATCACATTGCCCTATTCCAGCTCTGTCATCTCTTTTGAGTTTGCCTCGCTCAATTATACTGGAGCAGAAAAAAAGAAGTATGCTTATATGCTCGAGGGTTTTGATAAATCCTGGAACGAAATAGGCACTGAGAGAAAGGCCGTGTATACCAGGCTTGACCCCGGAAAATATATGTTGAAGATAAAGGGACTGGATAATGAAGGCAACTGGTCTGATAAGATAAAAGCCCTTCAACTGACCATTGTTCCCCCCTTCTGGCTGACCTGGTGGTTCAAAATCGGGCTGGTACTCTTAATTGCTGGAGGAACGATCACTATTTTTCGCATACGCATTAACGTTATTAAAAAACAAAACGAAAAGCTCGCAAAATTAGTCGGTGAGCGGACAAGTCAGCTGGCTGCGTCTGTGGAAGAGGCAGAACAGGCAAACAAAGCGAAAAGTGTATTCCTCGCCACGATGAGTCATGAGATTCGTACCCCCATGAATGGCATTATCGGGATGTCCTCCTTATTGGGCCAAACTTCCCAGACCACAGAGCAAAGTAATTATACCGAAACCATTCAAACTTGCGGGGAAAGCCTTCTGACCGTATTAAACGACATACTCGATTTTTCCAAAATCGAATCCGGCAGACTGGAACTGGAAGAAACGGATTTCGATCTGCGCGCCTGCATTGAAGAAGTATTAGACGTTTTTGCAGGCAAAGCATCCGAGGCGGGGATTGACCTGCTTTACCAGATTGCCGATGAAGTCCCTGAGCAGATAGTTGGTGATCCCAACCGGTTAAGGCAGATACTGATTAATCTGGTAAGCAATGCCATCAAGTTTACCCATTCCGGGGAGGTTTTTGTAAGAGTGAACCATCAGGCTTTGCGTCCTGATGGCAAAACAGCGTTGCGGTTCGAAATAAGAGATACGGGTATCGGCATTCCAAAGGATAAATTAGAAAGGTTGTTCAGAGCGTTCTCGCAGGTTGACGCCTCCACCACCAGAAAGTACGGGGGAACAGGATTGGGATTGGTTATTTCCGAAAAACTGATCACCTTAATGGGAGGCACCATTGAAGTGGAAAGCGAACCAGACAAAGGTTCTGTTTTTAGTTTCTCTATCCTTGTCACCGCGAGCAAAAAAACAATTGCACCCTATACGAGCAAAAGCATGGCGTGCATGGAGCAAAAACGGGTTCTTGTTGTAGACGACAATCTCACCAATCGCAAAATACTGTTGGCGCAATTGGAAAAATGGAAGATGTTGCCGGTTCTTGTATGTTCAGGCGAAGAAGCTCTGGTCATACTGGCAAACACGGATAAATTCGACCTGTTGATCACAGACATGCATATGCCTGGAATGAATGGATTGGAACTTGCCAGAGTGATAAAAAAACAATATCCGAAGCTGCCCATTATGCTCCTGAGCTCACTGGGTGAGGACATCGGAAAAGGAAACAATAAACTGTTCAATGTTGTCTTAACTAAACCGATAAAAGAATCTTTTTTTCGCTCCAGCATACTTAAACTTTTAAATGGCGGGGCAGAACAATCAGGACCGGTAAAAAATAAAAATGCGCAGCTGCCGGATAATCTTGCGGAAAGATACCCCTGTAGGATCCTGATAGCAGAAGACAATTTAATTAACCAGCAACTGGCTATAATGGTCTTAACCAAAATGGGATACAAACCAGAAATAGCAGAAAACGGGAGGGAGGCTCTTGCCAAACAGGAGCAGGGCAATTATGACATTATCTTTATGGATATGCAGATGCCGGAAATG
The DNA here is from genome assembly GCA_035308805.1 of Puia sp. Classification (GTDB taxonomy): domain Bacteria; phylum Bacteroidota; class Bacteroidia; order Chitinophagales; family Chitinophagaceae; genus Puia. The sequence goes on from DATGFZ010000489.1 coordinate 1,908, forward strand.
GATGGCCTGGAAGCAACAAAGACAATACGGAGTCAGCCGGGCACCCAGCCAATTATTATAGCCATGACGGCAAATGCCATGCAGGGTGATAGGGATGATTGTCTGGCTGCCGGGATGAATGACTATATCTGTAAACCTTTCAGACCCCAGGAAATTGCGGTATTGCTGGAAAAATGGGCGTCATAATACACCGAACTTTTGCTGAGCTGACTTGCCAGATGGGCCAACAAAAATGACTTCTCCGGTTAGTTTTTCATTCAAAGCAAGACTGTCGGCGCGCGAAGGAATTTAATTGATTTATTATTTTGGCGGTAACATTTTTTGGGCAGATGGCGGTGAAATAAAAGTAATTCAAAAGAAAATGAAGGAAGTGAATTCAGCATTCAATTATTTGTAAAATAAAATGCATACAATTATCTTGGAGAGATCAGATTGTATATGAGTTATCTGATTTTTAAAGTTGCATTGTATAGTGCCAATTAGTAGTTTGATAAATAGTTTTTTCTATTAAAATTTTTAAATTCAGTATAATAATAATTGAAGAATTTGGATGTGTCGTACTTTGTGATAAATGAATTAAAATGCTTCTTGTATTCCAAAGTGTCGTTGAGCAAGCCGATTACAATTAGTTTTTCTCTGTCTTTGACTATCTCACTTGCTTTAAAGGATTTAGGGTTGTCTATTAATCGCAAACTTTTTTTATAATAAAAAATCGACGAATCTTTTGAATCCATATCCTCGTATAAAAAACCTTTATACATATTTGCTCTGAAATCTTCTTTATGAATTTGCAAAACAGTATCGCAGGTCGTTAAAGCGTTATCATATTTTTTTAATCTCCTTTCTATAAAGTACCTATTCAAATAGAAACTGTAACTCTTTTTGTTGCGAATCCCGTCATTCAAGGATATGCAACTATTGATTAAACTCAAAGCTCTCTGTAACGAATCAGTGTTTGATAGATTCCTTGCATATATTTTCATCGCCTGATTGTTAAGATATATTGCATCTTGATATTTGGTTTGCGAACTCAAATTGCAATTGCAAGAAAAGTAAATCACTAAAAGAATAATTATTTCCTGTTTCATCTTACATTAAACCTGGCTTGTTTCCAGAAAGTGACATTGTAACTTTAGTTTTGTTAATGTCTTTCTTTTATCTAACGGTTATGGTAATACTTTTTAAAATATCCGGTTCAATGGCAACAGACTCAGCTTTCTTATTAATCTACAGAAACATTGAAGGGTCCATTGAAATGGACTGATTTGTCCTTTACACGAGGGTCATTGTTTTCAAATTGAATTGATAATCGGCCCATCAGGTGCTCGCCTCTTCTAGCCGGGAGCTTCTTTAGTTTCAGCAACTGCCCTTGCAGGGACAGTCTATCATATGATTTGCTCGTCCAAACATATTCTGCATAGAAGCGGTTCTTTATTATATGCAATATCATTTTGTCCCAATACGCAGATTCCTGGGTATTGGCATTGTTATTTTGAAACTGAATTACTAGCGTGTCCTTTTGAAAATATGCGATGCAGTTGTCAAATCCCAGATGATGCCTACCAAGCTCGTCGATGCGACAATTTTCGATAATGTCTCTTTCTATTGTCGGAGTATAAAAAGTGTCTGATTTCCCCGTATCGTGATTGGTGACAATAGTAGTTCCCCCGGAGAAGCTCTGGGTCATATTTTGAAGATGAAAAAAATCATCATCCAGCGTACTATCTATGGTTATCTCAGAAAACTTTGGACTTACTTCCTGTCCAAATAGAATTCCTGACAGTACCAAATTGCAAAAAACTAAAATGATTTTCATAATTGAATGCTTTATTTTAGGTTGGTCGTCACTGTTAGGTTCTGTAGGCGCAAGGTGAATGAATCAGCGGCTCAGTTGCAAAGATTCCTTATTTCTTTTTGTAAATAAAAAAGAAGCTTAATATTAAAAGCCAAAATAGCCCAATAAATCTTATGGCTTCATTACTAGGCATTTTCATTTTTTTCCTAACAATCCATAAATAGGATTTGACAAAATATTTTGGAAAAATTATCAGCCATAATGAAAGGGATCCGAATATTATGAACCCGATAAGGTTTTGAGAATCCATCTGTAATATTTTAATTTGGTTTCCATACATAGGAAAACTCGGCTGTCCGTTGTTGTTAGTTGCAGCTATAAGCTAATATAAAATATTCTAATAGATCTATTTTTAATCTAAAAAATTCTTTACACTTACATAATTAATATAAAATATTCTACAAAGTAGCCCAATAAGCTCAAGTTAATGGCAAAAATTCTATCATCCGGGTTACAGGAGATCCTGTTTGGCTCTTCAGACAAATCCGAGTCTGCTGCCCTGGCAAGGCTACTCCGGCAAGCACAAATAATAAAAATTGCCCCAAAGATCTATACGTCTAACCTGGAAGAGGAATCCGAAAAGATCATCAAATGAAACTGGTTTCAGATTCCCAGCCGCCTGTTCCAGGGAGCGATGCTCAGTCACCGGAGTGCAATTGAACTTAGACCTACCAAATCAGGTCATACCTGCCTTACTTTTAATTTGTATTATCCCCAATATAATAGGCACTGCTAACGCACATGAATATCTAAGAACTGCTGCTGATGCCAATACTATTTTATTAAAAGAAAACAGCAAATTTCAATTTTGCAAAAAAAGGCATGCCCGGCGTGAAGCTGATATCGTCCACAGGCTGAGACTCATTTTTCAACCTGGAAACAACTTCATATTGTGCATCCCTCCATTGCGCATTGAACAGATTTTGTATTTCCAGACCTATCTCAAATTTTCTTTTTGTATAATTGGCGGTGAGGTCATTTAGAAAATATCCCTGGGCAACTAGTGAATTATCACTTGTGGCCGGGCGGTTCTTCATATACCGGTAACTCCATCCGCCATTCAGTCCGTCCGTAAATTTAATGTATAGTCCGCCCGTACTGTATAAGGGAACAGAGAGGGGAAGATAATTGTTTCCTTTTGCTGCCTGCGCATCCCTTGCTTTGCAAAAAACAATATCAAAATCAGCATACAACCAACGCGTGAATTCATACCGCGCGGAAAAATCGATTCCCTCCCTTCTTGTCTGGTCGCCGGGACTGAATGTCCCGTCATCCCCGTTATAGGTGAACTCCTGTTCCAAAAATAAATACCAGAGTGCAGCATTGATATATAATTGTGGAATGGGTTTCCAGTTTATTCCGGCGTCCGCACCATAAGCAGCCGGGAGGACGTCGACCCCTTTATTTTCTGCAACTACTTTTGCATCATTGGAATGAAATCCTTTACCCAATTTTGTATAAAATTGAATATGGTGACTGAAGGTATATTCAATATTCAGCTTCGGGCTTGCGATGGTTTTCCCCGCGGGGGGTTGTATGGGATTCAGGAAATCCATATAATAGAAATTCAGGTAATCCACCCGCGCACCCACATCAAATAACCATTTGCCGCTGCGGTATTGCTCATCCAGGTAGGCGTTCAGGGTCCATTCCCGCACATTTCCATGCTGGATATAATCCAATACATCATTGTAATTTTTTACATGACTCAATTCTGAGCCATGAACATTATTCATCTGGAATCCCAGTCCCAGGGTTGAAGTCAGCACGTTATTATTTTTGCAATAAGTGTGGCTGGTGAGTTTTCCGTTATAACCATACAGGTCCCTCGATTCTCTTTGACGCAGCCCGTCTCCCCGAATGCTGTCACTGGCAAAAAATGTCTCATCATAATTGAGGTTAAAAAAATAATGCGCATAATAAACCTGGTTTTCCATGGTTAAGTTCTCTGATAAAGCAGTGGTGAGCCGGGCGATGGCCGTGGTTCGCGCGGTATTACCTCCCTGCAGGCTGTCGATATAACCCCATCTGCTGATCAGCCCTTCGCTAACCGCCCTCAGTGGAATTTCCCCGGAAGAGCGCCAGAGACTGTTGAAAGTGGAGACTGTTATTTTCAATTGCGTTGCTTGAGATACATTCACGATATATTTCCCAAACAGATTCGCCCGATTGAAATGTTCGGCATAATTGAATGGACCATCGGTATAAAAAGCTTCTGCCGCTATATAGGCACTCTCTCCTTTTTGTTTTGCTTTATCACCCAACAGTTCAATGGCAGCTACCAGTCTTCCTGTGTTAAACTCTCCTCCTTCTATTTTCACTTCGCTCTTGTCAAGAACGTCCCGCGTTTTGAAAGCGAGGTACGCTGCAGTCATAAAATCTCCATGATCGCTGTAATAAGGACCTTTTCCATATTCAAGATTGGTGACCAGTTCCGGGATCATAAAATGCAAGTCCGAAAAACCCTGACCATGCGCGTGAGAGACCAGGTTAAGGGGCATGTCGTCGACAGATACGCTGACATCTGTGCCATGATCGGCATCGAAGCCGCGGAAAAAGATATGATCTGCAATACCACCACCCTGGTGCTGCATGAGGGAAAGTCCGGGGACAAGACGCATCAGATCCTGCGCGGAATTGAGCGCATGCATATTCAGGTCTATTTTACTGATCGTGGAAAAGGAGGAATTATTGGGTAATGCCTGGATCGTGACGGACTTTAAATCGATCGGCCCCCGTTCCATGGCAACCAGATACGATTTATTCGAATCTTCAATTCGCATCCTTTTCAATTTGTATCCTACCAGGGAAATGTCGATTGAATCAACCGTAGGCAAAATCGTTAATTCAAAATTTCCCCGCTGATCGGTAATGGCGTTATTGGCGCCGGTTCCACCGGCCACAAGGGCATTCTCAAGCGGTTCAATGGAAATCTTATCAATTACTTTTCCTTTGATGGTCTTTTGGGAAAAAACAGATAGATAAATAAACAGGATGGGAATAAGAAAAACAATATTTTTTTTCATGTGATGATGAAATGATTATCCAGGCTGATCATTAAAAGAGTAATAAAATGATTGTAAGTACACGCACCGGAAAAATATTTTGCGTGTACCGTGCCATGAGTTGCGGCACTGCAATAATAAATCCGGATTATAGGTTGGCAGGGGGATGAAAAATGGATGAAAAGCCGGCAGAATATTTTTTCAATAAGTAAAAACAGGAATATTTGTTTTCTGCAATCCGGTCATTAAAATAACCACGGGAATCACTTTCGCAAAAAAGAGAAACATCAAATTTATCTTTTGAAACAGGGGTATTGTTTTTCCCGGATTCCTCATCTTTCTGCAATTGTTTTTTCAAAAAACATTTTCCGTGACAACAGCATGCGGGTTTGTTTCTGTTCTCACATAAAGTGGCAGCGATATAATTTTTATTCAGTTGATAATCGAGCAGGGCGATGGCTTTGCTGAACGTAGTGCCCGCAATCGCGGCGATCATAATGATCGCTATGATCTGTCGGTATATGGTAATGAAGAAAACCAGTCGTTACATTTGGTGAGACGAAGGTAAGGATTAATCAAATATCGCAGGGAAGAAGCGCTGTCCCTTGCCGGGTATTCTGCTGACGGATAATTCCATGGCATGACCCGGGTCACTATCTATGCCATACTCAAAAGTGAACATCCTGTGTATCAAAAACGTGCAGTCGTCAATAACCACAGATTGAAATTAACTGATTATGACTGGTTTGAAAAATTGGCATTTTCTTGGTACGACTGAACTGTTGATCCCGGGTTTTTAACCCGATAATCGGAATCATGTTTAAAAACTACTTCTATAGAAGTACCAGAAATGTACGGAAAGATAAAGGGTTTTCCATCAGTACATAACACTGCATCAGAAATTATAAATTGCTTTGTATGTTCAAAAATTATTTCAAAATCGCCTGGCGAAATCTTACAGCAAATAAGATTTATTCTTTTATAAATATTGCCGGCCTAAGCATTGGTCTTGCCTGTGCCATGCTTATCCTGCTTTACGTAAAAGATGAGTCGAGTTATGATCGCTTTTTTGAAAATGTGAATACTATTTTCCGCATCACTACGCAGGGGATTGATAAGAATGGTGTCAAGGGCGGCAAAGATTCAAATACAGGGTATATGCCGGGTCCGCGTTTTGCCCGGAATATTCCTGACATAAAATATTTTGTACGTGTCGAAAGCGGAACTGAAAATATTAAAACCGGTACAGAAGTAAAAGACCAGGACCTGCTCTACGTCGACTCATCTTTTTTTGATGTATTTTCTTTTCCGGTGATCACCGGAAACAGGCATACCTGTTTACAGGACCCTTCTTCAGTGGTGCTGTCAGAAGATGAGGCAAAAAAACAATTCGGAACAACCGATGCTATTGGCAAAATAGTGATGATGAAAGACGACAGTGTATTTGTTCCCCATAAAGTGACTGCTGTCGCAAAAAGATGTCCGCAGAATTCCTCTATTAAATTTGAGATGCTTTTGCCATTGAGAGAATCCAAAGAAGATGCATCGGACGATGAAGGCTGGTTCAATTCTTTTCTTAACACGTTTGTTGTACTTGACCCGCATGCAAAAATCCAGGATGTTGCATCCAAGATGACTGCGTTTTATAACCAGGATTCAAAAGGAGCGTTTGTATCTGCAAGGAAAAAATTTGGCAATGAGGTTGACAACTGGAGAAGCATTTATTCATTGCAGCCCTTACTGGATATGCATATGAACACGGAGTTGCCTGCACAAAACGGACTTTCAGATGCAAGTAACCCAATGTACTCATATATCCTTTCAGGCATCGCTTTATTTGTATTGCTGATCGCGTGCATCAACTTTGTAAACCTCACCGTCGCCCGTTCCGCGAAACGCGCTAAAGAAATCGGCATAAGAAAAGTTGTTGGCGGCGACAGGCGGCAACTGATCATTCAGTTTTTAGGTGAATCGTTTTTGCTCTGCATTATTGCATTTGCATTGGCCCTGGTGCTGGTGAAACTTATTTTGCCTGTTTTTAATGAGCTTTCCAATAAATCACTCGCCCTGTCTTATTTGTTTGATGCAAAGCTTGTTGGGGGATATATCCTGTTATTTATCCTTACCACACTGCTTGCAGGATTTTATCCGGCGCTTATATTATCGGCCTATAAACCTGTGGATACGCTGTACAGTCGTTTTATTCTTGGAGGTAAGAATTATTTACAGAAATCACTTGTTGTCCTGCAGTTTACGCTTGCATCTTTTTTAATTATTGCCACCTTTACCGTTTACAAGCAATTCATCTTTTTAACGACAGAAAAGTTAGGCTATGATGACACCGATATTGTCAGCGTTTTCAAGCCCTTTCAAACGCACGATGAAGCATGGCTGTTCAAAAATGAATTGTTGAAAGATCCAAACATTATCAGCGTCGCACCACACAATGGCGGCACACAGGGAACTGTTGCAAAAGTCAGCAACGATTCTACCATTGGATTCGACTATGAAACTGTTGATGAGTCTTTTTTACCAACATTAAAAATTCCTTTGGTCCTGGGTAGAAATTTCTCTCCTGATTTTCCTTCAGATTCGTCAAATGCTGTTTTGGTAAATGAAACCTTTGTAAAGAAGGCACAATGGAAAAACCCGGTCGGGCAAACAATAAACTTTTGGTACAACAATAAAAAATACGCGGTAATTGGTGTGGTGAAGGACTATCACTATTCATCACTCAATGAGAAGATCGGCCCGGAAGTATTCACCATGAAAAAAACCAATCGTTTTGGAAAAGTATTTATAAAAATAAAGCCAAACACCGCCTCAGCGAGTTTAAAGACCATTCAAAAAATCTTTAAGCAATTATTTCCCCTAAATCCATACCGGTATGTATTCATGAACGAACAAAATAAACAGAATTACGAGGCTGAAGAAAAATGGAAACAGATCTTGTTGTTTGGCGCGATACTGACCATTTTTATTTCCTGCATCGGCTTGTTTGGATTGTCTGTTTTATCTGCGGAAAAACGCACAAAAGAAATTGGCATTCGCAAAGTGCTCGGTGCTTCCGTAAATAAAGTAGTAACCATTCTTTCAAAAGATTTTTTAAAGCTTGTCTGTCTGTCTTTGGCCATCGCCATTCCTGCAGCGTGGTTCGTTGCAAACAAATGGTTGGAGAATTATCCCTATCGCATTTCGCTCAGCTGGTCGTTATTTGCATCGGCAGGAATACTGGTGATATGCATCGCATTGATCACCGTAAGTTTTCAGGCAATAAAAGCGGCAATGGCAAACCCTGCAAAGAGTTTGAGAACTGAATGAGTAATGTGATAATCAAAGAGAATGATTTTTAGTGTATGCAAGTAAATTGAATAACCTTCGCAGGTTGGAAAATTGAACATAATCTTTGATTAATGAGTTCGCTGGTTTTCCCCTTCTCGCTGCAAATTCTGAAAGCCGTTAAAGATTTTTCTTCAGTTTTTTTTATAAAAAGCTTAGGCCCGTTTACGAACAACATCTGTATCAAAACCGTGCAATTCATTTTTGCTGATTTTACTAATGCATTAAGCAACAATCAAAAATGATTTTGGTCTTTTTGTTGTTGAGAAAGTGAATAATCCTATTTATATGATCAGAAATTATTTCAAAACTGCTTTCAGAAATTTCTTGCGGCATAAGTTGTTCACGCTAATCAATGTTGTCGGCTTATCAATAGGAATAAGCGCAGCATTGGTTATTTACCTCTTGGTACATTATGATTTCACCTTTGATAAGTTCCATAAAGACGGCGATCGCATTTATCGTGTGGTAACCAACTTTTCGTTTGCGGGAACCCCTGAGTATAATTCGGGTGTCTGCGGTCCGTTGCCATGGGCTGCCAAAAGCCAGGTAACAGGTTTGCAGCAAACAGCTCCGATTTTAATGTTATCACAACCAAACGTAACTGTGCCCAATGGCAGCAAATCATCCCGTTTTAAAACCCAGGATAATGTAGTTGTCGCCGACAGTGATTATTTCAAGCTTTTCGAATATAAATGGCTCGCCGGTTCGGCCAAAGCCGCGCTTACCGAACCATACCAGGTGGTACTTACTTCTGACCAGGCTGAAAAGTACTTTCCGGGAGTAAGCTATGATCAAATGCTCAGGCGCACAGTAGTATACGACACATTAAAAACCACGGTGAGCGGAATTGTGCAAAGCATTGAGCAAAATACCGATTTCAAATTTCATGATTTCATTTCATTCCCTACGGCTTTTTCAAATCCCTCGTTAAAAATGCAACTGCGTTTACACAACTGGGGAGGCGTAAGTCCATCATACCAGCTTTTTGTCAAGTTAGCACCACAGATTAAAACGGCACTTATCGAACGGCAGTTGAACGATATTGAGAAAAAGAATCTCCAACAAAGACCGGCCATAACGGAATTGTTAGCATTACAGCCGCTGTCTGACATACATTTCAACACCAACTACGGAACTTTTCCTGAGGGCCGGGTGGCGGATAAAACGACTCTGTTAGAACTGTCGGCCATCGCGATATTCCTGCTATTGCTGGGCTGTATCAATTTTATTAATCTCACTACCGCGCAATCGGCGCAAAGAGCCAAGGAGATAGGAATACGTAAAACATTGGGGAGCGACCGCAAACAGTTGGTATTCCAATTTTTGAGCGAGACTTTTCTGATCACGCTCTTTTCCGTGATCATTTCGATTGCCATTACACCCATTACGCTCCAGCTTTTTTCAACGTTCATTCCGCAGGGCATTGGTGCCGACCAAATCTTGCAGCCGGGCATCGTTCTGTTCCTTGTATTGTTGATAATCGTCGTCAGCCTGGCTTCCGGATTTTATCCGGCGATGGTGCTTTCAGGCTACAAGCCAGTTTCGGCAATTAAGAATCAGGCTAACGAAGGCAGCAGCAAGACCCGCAATGCAGTGCTTCGGAAATCGCTCACGGTAACTCAGTTTGCCATCGCCCAGTTTTTCATCATAGCGACCATCCTGGTGAGCAAGCAAGTCCATTATGCCATTCACAAAGATCTTGGTTTCAAAAAAGATGCTATTTTGATCGTCAGGTCACCGGTAAAAAAAGATGCTGTTTTTGTCATGCATCCGCAGGTAAAAAACAAACAGGCAAGCCTTAAACAAATATTTCTCAATAAGCTCAGGGCCATTCCCGGAGTGGAACTCGTAAGCATAGGACATGACGCACCCGCGTCCGACTATTCAAATAATACTGAAGGCAGTTATAACGACGGGAAAAAAGAGATCAAGTTCCAGACCCTGTATGCTAAATATGGCGATGAGAACTACATCAAAGTCTATCACATTAAATTATTAGCCGGACGCAACCTGATGCCAGGCGAAACTTCGCACGAATTTCTTATTAACAATACCCTGGCCAAACAGATGGGATTTAATAATCCGCAGGATGCAGTTGGCAAGGTGATCAGTAAATATGACGGCGATAGGGATATGCAAATTATAGGTGTCGTATCGGATTTCAACCAGGAATCGATACATGCAGGCATTATGCCGCTGGCTATCATGACCAGCACCGATGATAATTTCAACGGCACTTTTCACATTGCCCTGAAGCCTCAAACCGCAAACGGCGATGAATGGAAGACTGCCATTGCATCCATGCAGGAAGCCTGGAAAGAAGTCTATCCTGATGATGACTTTGAATACCAGTTCTTTGATGAAAGCATCGCCCGGCTGTATGCCGACGAGCAACACATTTCCGCGCTATTGAGCTGGGCTACCGGATTGTCCATATTGATCAGCTGCCTGGGTTTGTTTGGCCTGGCTATCTATACCACCAACCAGCGTACTAAGGAAATAGGCGTACGCAAAGTATTCGGTGCATCAGTAAGCCAGATCGTAGTGCTGCTTTCAACCGAAATGGCGTGGCTGATTATACTGGCTTTTGTAATCGTAAGCCCGGTATCCTGGTGGGCTATGAATAAATGGATGCAAAACTTTGCAGA
>DATGFZ010000490.1:0-3952 GCA_035308805.1 Puia sp.
GGATTGTCATTCAACATTAATGACCTTATCATCCCTGATTCGAAGGAACTATTGCTCGATAATGCAAAAGTTGAAGTAGATGAAGTGTGGGAAAACTATAACATGGGGTTGATAACAAATAATGAAAGATATAACCAGATCGTGGATATATGGAGTCGTGTTGACACGCGTATAACGGAGACACTCATACGGGAATTGAGTACTGACAAACAGGGATTCAATTCTGTGTACATGATGCTTGATTCGGGGGCGCGTGGGTCAAAGCAACAAATCAAACAGCTCGCAGGCATTCGTGGACTGATGGCAAAGCCGAGAAAATCAGGGTCAACCGGAAGTGAGATCATTGAGAATCCTATTCTTTCTAACTTTAAAGGCGGTTTGAATGTGTTGGATTATTTTATTTCGACGCACGGTGCGCGTAAGGGTCTTGCCGATACTGCACTGAAAACAGCAGATGCAGGCTATCTTACGCGTCGTCTTGTGGACGTTGCTCAGGATGTTGTTATTACCGAAGAAGATTGCGGGACGTTAAGGGGAATTGCAACATCTGCGTTGAAAGATAATGAAGATGTAGTTGAACCGTTATATGATAGGATTTTAGGTCGTACTTCATTGCACAATGTATACGATCCTCAGAATGACGAATTGCTGGTAGGTGCCGGCGAGCAAATTACTGACGAGATCGGTAAAAGAATTGAAGAAAGCGGAATTGAAATTGTGGAAATCCGTTCTGTGCTAACCTGCGAAAGTAAACGTGGTGTTTGCGTAAGATGTTATGGGAAAAATCTGGCAACCGGATATACTGCACAAAGAGGCGATGCCGTTGGCATCATCGCAGCTCAATCAATTGGTGAACCGGGAACGCAGTTAACACTTCGTACATTCCACGTAGGTGGTGTTGCAGGTTCAGCATCCGTTGAATCTACCATGGTTGCGAAATTTGACGGAACAGTTCAGTTTGACGGACTGCGTACAGTAACCACCGAAAGCAATGACGGGAAGGTGCAGATCGTGATTGGTCGTACAGGCGAAGTGCGCATCATGGATGTAAAAAATGATCGTTTATTGATTACCAATAACGTTCCTTACGGGGCGACATTGAATGTAAAAGACGGGCAGAAAGTTTCCAAGGGCGACACAATCTGTACCTGGGATCCATTTAATAACGTGGTGATCTCTGAAATTGCTGGAATAGTGAAATTTGATAGTGTATTAGAAGGCATCACGTATCGAGAGGAAGCCGACGAACAAACCGGTCACCGCGAAAAAGTGGTTATTGAAACAAAAGACAAAACAAAAATTCCTTCGATCAACATTGAAGGTACTAAAGATGTAAAATCATATAACCTGCCTGTTGGTTCACATATTGTTGTTGAAGGTGGTGATGATGTGCGGGCAGGGCAGGTAATTGTGAAAATTCCGCGTGTATTGGGAAAGTTGAGAGACATCACCGGAGGCTTACCACGTGTCCAGGAACTATTCGAGGCAAGAAGCCCTGTTAATCCCGCAATCGTTTCAGAGATTGACGGTGTGGTTTCTTTTGGCAATATCAAACGTGGTAACCGCGAGATCATCGTTGAAGCAAGAGATGGAGTAATAAGAAAATATCTTGTTCCGTTGACGCGTCAGATCCTTGCTCAGGATGGAGACTTTGTAAAAGCAGGTTCACAGATGAGTGACGGACAAACAGCCCCATCAGATATTCTCTCCATAAAAGGACCCTTTGCCGTTCAGGAATATGTCGTAAATGAAATTCAGGAGGTGTATCGACTGCAGGGCGTGAAGATCAATGATAAACACATTGAAGTTATTGTTCGTCAGATGATGCGCAAACTGACAATCGTTGACCCGGGTGATACAAGATTTTTGGAAGAAGATACAGTGGATAAATTTGAATTTCTCGATGAGAATGATTGGATATATGATAAAAAAGTCATTATTGATCCGGGAGAATCGACAAAATTGAGGGCTGGACAAATTGTAAGTTTGCGTGAAGTGCGCGAGGAAAATTCCATCCTGCGACGAAGCGATAAAAAATTAGCTGAGTTCAGGGATGCAAACCCTGCGACTTCTGCACCCTTGCTGCTTGGAATCACCAAGGCGTCGCTTGGAACGCAAAGCTGGATATCTGCCGCATCATTCCAGGAAACAACCAAGGTCTTGTCATCTGCTGCGATTCAGGGAAAAACTGATGATATGCTCGGACTAAAAGAAAATGTTATCACCGGTCACCCAATCCCTGCCGGTACGGGTTTGCGTGAGTTTGAGAACATGATTGTCGGCAGCAAGGAAGAATATGAATTGTTGCAGACAAGCCGTGAAGCCATGCAGTTTGACGAAGAAGAATAACACTCATCCTAAAGGAAGTTTGCAGGCTTCTCAAATTATACAGACCGCCAGATCTTTAGATCTGGCGGTCTTTTTAAGTGACCATACAAATGGGCAAATCTTATTCTTTCCATTTTGTTATGCGTGACATTACCGCTACAAAACAATGCAACATCCCGGAAGTCTTATTTATAGGCTATGGCAGCGCTGGCAGGACCGGTTAAAGGCAACAATACAGTTGATTTGAAACCAACCATTTTGGCCCACCTGGTGAAATCGGCAAATGTGTAATCAAAGCCGGTTCCGGTTTCAATAAGCATGTTCAGACTCATCATCAAGCCGAACACATTTTGCTTTCTTTGATTATCTATGATGCTTTCAATGGCAACAAAAGCCCCGGAATCTGGTAAAGCTTCGTAAGCTTTTTTCATGAGCATTATTTTCTTTTCTTCATCCCAGTCATGAAGGATATTTCCCATCGTAATAAGATCAGACTTAGGAAAATCGGTTGCAAAAAAATCTCCGCTTTGAGCGTTAACGCGATCTGTCAATTGAAATTTTTGAATGGTTTGCTTTGCAATTGGTTCAACCGGCGGGAGGTCAAGAGTTGTACAATTCATGTGCGCCTGGTGTTTTGCAACCATCACAGACAACAATCCGGCCGATCCGCCGATATCTGTAAGTGTTTTGTATTTTGAAAAATCAAATTTTTGCGCGAAGGTCATAAAATTCCCCATTTGTATTCCGCTCATTGCGGTCACAAACTCATTTAATTTAGTGGGGTCCTGGTAAATCAAACCAAAAAAATCCTTCCCGTGTTTTACTTCGTTTTGAGGAAGACCAGTAATCAATCCTTCTTCAAGATCACCCCAAAACCTATACAACCTGTTATTCAACATCTCTAAAAGACCGCCAATATAAGAGGGTTTATTTTTATCCAAAAAAGTGTCCGTGTCAATGGAATTGGAATACACTGCAGTTTCTAAAATCCCTTCGCGATTAAGAAATCCAAAAGCGGTCAATGCATCCAGATAATCATAGATATGCCGGTCGGTGCAATTCAGATTCAAAGATGCCTTAATGTTTTTGGCAGGCATTTTTTTCTGCACAGCCAGCAAAGTAAACAGCTGAAATCGAATGGCGGACAATAAAATTTTTGATGCCCAGAAACCGGTTCCGATTTGCATAATGCCTGAGGGAGTTGGCTCGTTGATTTGGGGTCCCATATTTTTCTAATTTTAAAATGATAGGTCCTAAGGGTTAGGATAGGCATGAAAGTACAAATGTTCATTGATAAACCAATTGATAGTAGGCAAATTTTATGAAGCGCCTAACGTTTACGTATGTTTGAAGAATAAACTTAATCGTACCCAAGCAGGCATTTGCCAAAAATAAGAAGTAACCATTCTTTACGCTGATGAAAGTCTCGGAGACAAGCGTTTGAAATTGCAGTAATCCCGTATGTGCAGGTTTTCATGTAAATAATCATAAGCAGGGTGGAGGCAATTATGTGCAGACTCTTCAAATACGCCTTCAACTGTGCAAATTGGACAGATTGTCGAGAGGAGTTGTTTTTCAGAAGGAGAGGACCTTACGACCGGAAAACATATTTTAAAAAAACATT
>DATGFZ010000491.1:0-3752 GCA_035308805.1 Puia sp.
AGAGAAAAAAGATATACTTATAGAGACTAATATTTAACCAAAATTGGAGGTTTTTATGAAGAAATTACTATTATTATCGCTATCAACACTATTATTTGTAGGTAATATGCCAGCATACATACAACCCGTATCTATCAGGGATGTTATTTTTCATGAGAAAAAACCTACTTATGACTCTGTTCCTGTAGATATAAATAAAATTGTAAAAACTAATAAAATCATATCCCCAGATCGTCAACATGAGTTTTCTCAACAACTTAAACAGTTATCTCTAACTGAAGAAAATACACTTGATTTAATAAACTCATACAATGTTTCAGGTACTGTAATCACTTCAGTTAATGATGCACATATACCTGAATTATTAAAAAAACAAAGAAATATTCTTGTGAAAGATATTGATAAATTCATATATCAGAACAACTATTTTCTAGGTGAATCTAGAGCGGAAGACTATATAGATTACGCATTCTTAAGTGCTATCGCAGCTCCAATAATTGCTTATACTATAGCGGGCCCTATATTAGGCTTTAAAATAAATTCAAACACATATCTTAAAATGAGTCTTGATATAGGACTCCTAGCTGCTATCCCTAATCTATACAGACTATATAAACATTTTAAATATATCAGAAATAAAGAGGCAGAAATTAATGAGATTGATTATATGATTGATGCAATAGAAAAAATTGAAAAAGCTGAAACGATACAACAATCGTAATCATATGAATGGGATGCTTTAATAGGCATCCCATATTTATGAAAAAATATTATTTTTGTTTTTTATGATGTAATTAAAACTTCATATGCCGGCGCTAATCCATAACTACGATTTTTATTGGAAGGATTTACAACAACCAAAAATCCTTCTTTAACCCAATTTTGGCATAGTTGACCACTTGTTCGTGGTTTACATCCAAAAAGCTCTCCAACCTGTGCTGCTGTCACAACAGCAAATACCTTAAATAATTCCAACGCTTTACGTTTTCTTGGACTCAATGTACGTAGCAATAGCAATTTATTATCATAAACACCAATATCTGGTTCTTCTTGAGAATGGGAATCTAATGCCAAATCATCTGTTTGGATCATTAAGGTTATCTTTATGAATTCTATCATTGTAATGGATGTATAAAGTTGATGAGTAAATGAAAAGGCTAAAATTACAGAAATAAGCTGTATACGCATGGCTTTTACTCTTTTATTAATTTTTTTACCACACCATTTTTATAGCAAATTAAACTACCCCTAAACTACTTTTTCTTCAAAAACTCATCAAAATCAGGATTATCCTCTTTTAATGAGCTTTTATCATGTTTTTTACCCCTTTTACAGGCATAAAAAATATACAATAACACGTCCCAATCGCTCTTTTGCCACCCCTTTGTTCTGGTCCAGAAACATGTGAGACTAAATTTTTAAAAATCTGAAAGTGAAATCTTAAAAAAAGATAAGCAAATTTAATAAGATAGGGCCGTCCGTAAAACAACCAAATTTTAGGAGGCCCTATTATGCAACAGAAAAGAATTCTGTCGTCTCAGAGACTATATCACATCAGTACAATAGATGAAACGGAATATTCAAAAGAATGTTGGGAGCGGAAAGAAAAGCTTGAAAAAATAAAGCTTTTATTGCAAGAAGGTTGCTCAGAAGAAGTAGCGCTCGATGCTCTTGGAATAACTCGTTCTACATATTATCGTTGGAAGAAAAAGTACAAATTATTTGGTCTTGCAGGATTAGAAAACGAAAGCAGATGTCCAATCAAGTTGCGCAAAGCAAGTTGGACTTCAGAAACTGAAGATCGAATCTATCATTTACGTAAGAAATATCGACTGTTTGGTAAACAAAAAATAACTGTGTTGTATGAGCGAGAATATGGAATAAAAATATCGCAAAGCATGGTTGGTAGAATCATTTCTAAACTTGTTAAAAAGAACAAAATATTCCCGGTACAATTTTACTTATACGGTAAAAAAGATAAGAAAAAAAGAGTATTTGATGGGCATGCTCAACGGTGGAAATCTGGCATGAAAGCAATCAAACCTGGTGAATTAGTACAAGTTGATCATGCAACAATCCATATACCTGGTTATGGCTATGCAAAGCACTTTACTGCCACTTGTCCAACAACAAAATACGCTGCATATCAGATTTATCAGGAAGCTACCAGTAAAAATGCTGCTGATTTCCTCGAATTTATGAAAAATACCTTTCCATTCCCTATTTCTTCGATTCAAGTGGATGGAGGATCAGAATTCAGAGCTTGGTTCGAAGATGCTTGTAAAAAGGCTCAAATCCCTCTTTTTGTCCTTCCCCCCAGATCTCCTGAGCTTAATGGAAATGTGGAAAGAGCGAATGGTACGGCTAAATATGAGTTCTATGCCCAATATGAGAAACTCCCAAATCTTCACCTTTTAAGGAAAAATCTCTATAAATTCAACCTTTTTTACAATTTCGAGCGCCCTCACCAGGGAATAGGGCTTTTGACGCCTAGTCAATTTTTTAGGAAAATAAATATGAGGCCCGAGTCTCATATGTACTGAACCAGGACACGGACTTGACTCACTTATCCAAAAATGCCATCCTAACCATATAACCCATTTATATAAAGGATTGTATATGTCTAACAAAAATCCTCAAATCAACATCACATTCGAAGAAGAAACAACTCATCTTTTGAATACTTTAGCCGAACAAGAACACAAAACTCTTTCAGCATTCGTTAAAGAACTTATCATTGATGCTCTTGATCGTCGTGAAGATATGATATTATCTGGTATCGCTGAATCCCGTGATACTCAAAATGCAAAAAGAGTTAGTCATGAAGATGCATGGAAATAAGTACACTATTGAATATCTCAACACAGTCATTAAAGAAGATATTCCAAACCTGCAACCAACAATCAAAGATATGATTCAAAAAGCTATCAATGAAAGACTAACTGTTGATCCTATCGGATTTGGCAAACCATTGCGTTATAGTTTGAAAGGTCATCGTCGTTTACGAGTCAGTGATTATAGAATTATATATCGTATTGAAAATAACATCGTCCTTATCATCGCAATCAAACATCGTAAAGATGTCTATGATGAATAATTAGCGACTTTCCTTCATCGCCCTACTCGTTTCCCGCTTAATATCCCGCTCTTTGAGCTCTTTTTTCTTACTTGGTGCCTTTTTATGCTTCCCAATGCCCAATTGCACCTTAACCTTGTTTTTATCATTCAAATAAAACATCAAAGGTATTACCGTCACACCCTTCTGGGCAATTTCACCAATCAACTTTAAAATTTGACGTTTGTGGAGTAAAAGAACGCGGCTGCGGATTGCAGCCTCTTCATCTTTTTGATACGCCTTTTCATACGGCGCAATACGACAGTTAACAAGCGACATTTCACCATTGCGGATTGCAGCAAATGCACCAATTAATGACACATTCCCTGCGCGTAATGATTTAACTTCATCACCCGTTAAAACTATACCTGCTTCAATCTTTTCAAGAATATCGTAATCATGAAATCCTTTTTTATTTTGCGCTAATATCTTCATACAGTCTAATTATTATTATTTTTTTGAACTCATACGTTGGAAAATTTTTTTCATTGGCATATACACAACAAGACTTGCTCCTAATGCAAGCACATGTCCCCCCACTAAAAGCGCAGAAACGGATAAGCCACTAATACCAGTATGTTGTTTTATAAATAAATAACAAGATTCTAACCATGAAGGTTCCCAACTGGTGTGATCG
>DATGFZ010000492.1:0-2565 GCA_035308805.1 Puia sp.
CGGATTTACGGGCGCAGCCATCGGCACTTTTTTGATCAGTTTAAAACTTCTGCCATACCAGCATTTTCTGATCATTACGGCAATTTCAGTTTTGGTGATCTTGAATTTTTCGCGTTTTTTGTTGGATAAAGACATCAATCAAATCGAACAACAGCCGGTATTTTCATTACCGGATAAATCATTGATCAGTCTTGGGTTCATTGCTTTCTGCAGCATGATTTGCGAAGGAATGATGTTTGATTGGAGCGGCATTTATTTTAAAAAGATTGTTCATCCTCCGGGGGAGTTGGTGGCTGCGGGCTACACCGCATTTATGTGTACGATGGCAACCGGACGTTTTGTGGCTGATTGGTTTGTTGGTCGCATCGGTTTAAAAAACATTCTTCAGTTAAGCGGGTTACTCACATTTTTCGGGCTACTGATCTCCGTTTGTTTCCCCTATTTTATTACTGCAATATTTGGATTTCTCCTGGTGGGCGCAGGAGTATCTTCAGTCATCCCGTTTGTTTATAGTGCTGCAGGGAAATCAAAAATACTCTCTTCGGGAGTAGCCTTATCGGCTGTATCAACCATTGGTTATTTCGGATTTTTGTTTGGCCCCCCGTTTATTGGTTTTATAGCTCAACTAAGCAGCCTCAGGGTCTCTTTCGGATTGATCGCCATCCTGGGTATTGGCATTAGCATAATTTCCCGCCGGACAAAAATTGACTAATCATTCAATCAATTGTTTAAGATAAATATTTCCACCCGCATATTTTGTCTTTTCTCGTCATCTGTCCTTGCGTTCGGGTTTATCATTTGGGAGTTGCCCATTCCTTTGTAGGTCATTTTTTCTGCAGGAATTCCATTGTCTTTTAAAATTTCAAAAACTGCCCGGGCCCTGTCTTCCGAAAGCTGATTCATCGTTTTCATGTAATCAGAATTTGGTGGAACATTCAATGGACAATTAACATGCCCGTGAATTTCAAATTTTGCATCAGGATATGTTTTTAGAATTATCGCTGTTCTTTTTAAATAATCAAGTGAAAAACTTTCCAATACGGGGAGATCTGGTTTGAAATACAATTTATCAAGAATAATTTTTTTTACTACTGTTGCTTCTTTTTCAGTGGAAACAGCATCTCCGGGATCTTTTTTAGATGCAATGGCAATTTCAACCCTTCGGTTCAACGCATTGTCTGATTGTCCTGCGGAGCGGGTTTTTCCAAAATTATAAACGGGATAATTTACGGCCAGAAAAGAATATTTTTTAAGAAAATTCATTGTAGCCCTGTTTCTTTTTCCGGCCAAGATAAAATTGCTTGCAGAACTGCCGATGGAATCTGTAAAGCCAGAAATACTTTTAACGGTCACGGGCCGGTGATTTAAAAAAAATGAATCCAGCGTACTGGTATCGACCGGGCTCAACGAATATTTATTATTGTCAAAATAAACAACAAGCGTGGTATCTGCCATTTGTTGTGCATTCGAAAAATATTCACCCAGCAAGCAGAACAAAAGAACTAATGACATTTTTCTGTTGATGAAACTTCTACTCATATGGAAATGTAAAAAAAAATCCGGATTAATTAAACCCGGATTTTTTTTATTCTTAACGATGATGTTATTTATAAACCAGGCTTTTCGACGCCACCATGTCATCGACCACCTTTACTGCTTCATTAAGCCAGATATCTTTTTGCAACCCCTTCATCCATCTTGCGTACCGATCGGCTTTATCTTTATCGTTGTCATATTTACCGCTGTCTTGCGGTAATGTTTCAATTTTTAATTCATTGGGCAACTTGCTAAGCGTTTCAATTTGTTTGACAGTGCTTGACCATTTTTTTTGTTCCAGTCGATACTTGTCGATATTCATAGAATGCGATTTATCATTCTGATCATTCAGCCATGCAGCATCCTTATTAATGATGTTGAATGCTGAATCATTTTTTAATCTTTCTTCGCTTGCCTTAATTATCGGGTTAAGATCATAAGCATACTTCCAGGTTTTGTAGTCTGCCTTCTGGATTTCGTCCCAGGGCAAAGCATCAGGATTGTCTTTTTCCCGAACTTTTGAATATTCCAGGATATCGGGTAAAACAACATCTGAAGCGACACCGCGCAACTGCGTTGAGCCGCCATTGATGCGATAAAATTTTTGCAAGGTGAGTTTTATCGTGCCCAAGTCATTATTGGCATCCGAAAACCCGAGAGATTTATCCAATTCAATATTTCTTTGTACAGTTCCTTTTCCATAGGTTGATGTACTGCCGATGATTACCCCTCTTTTATAATCCTGGATTGCCGCAGCAAAAATTTCTGAGGCTGATGCACTGTATTCATTCACCATCACGGCTAAGGGTCCGTCGTATAAAAGTGACTTATCCTGGTCATTGTATACATGTGGTTTGCCATCTCTGTCGCGCACTTGAACAACCGGCCCCTGATCAACAAATAATCCAACCATTTGCACGACATCGTACAATGAACCACCTCCGTTATTGCGAAGATCAATAACAATACCGTCAACCTTTTCTTCTTTTAATTTCAGGATTTCCTTTGCCACGTCAATCGAACAACGAT
>DATGFZ010000493.1:0-14530 GCA_035308805.1 Puia sp.
CACCGCCACTAATTCATTATTGCAAATAGCAATTTTGAAAAATCTTTAAGCGTATCAACATGGTTATTTCCTCTTACAACAACAAAAACACCAAAATTATTTTTAATTGTTGCTTAATGCGTTAGCATTAAATCATCAAAGCCGGAATGCACGCTTTTGATACATATGTTGTTCGTAACCGGTCACCTTGACTCCCGATAAAGGCCTCTCTTTGTGTGAACTTTTTGTTTAATAGGTGGATGAATCGGTAACAATGACTATTAAGCCAATGCGGATCCTGATCGATTTTCTTTTATTGAAATTGGAAAAATGCATTGAATAATAATTATTAATTGTGGTCAATTTTCCTTGAGAACGCCGGTCATCAGGAATCGGCAATAGAGGGTTACCACCCCGCGCCGAGGAATCACTTATGCTTTTCAGAAAACTCCCTTTAGCATGGGATTCCTTCATTTTTATCATCAGCATGTCGTTGTTTGCTTGTAACCCGTACAAGACAAAAACGATACAGCTGTTCCTTTTTTTGTTCTGAAAACGGACATCAGGGCAATTTCAATTTTTTCCAACATACAGCTGGCTAATCATTTACAAAAGTGGCACCGAATTTATTAGGTAAACTTTTCTATGCCGCACTGTTTAATAACCCGTTTATTGATTTTTCTTTTTTTGGTGGCAACCTGTTGCGGATGCAGTTCAGGGTGGTCAGACACCGTTGCCCGGCAAAACAGGCAACCCGGTTCAATAGCTGAAATAGATAGTATTGTTGAAAAATATCTGGAAAAGTATGAAATGCCCGGACTATCCATAGCCATTGCTAAAAATGACTCATTGCTTTACGTAAAAGGATATGGATACTCGGACATTTCTGCTCAAAAAGAAGTTACTGATTCAAGCTTGTTTCGAATCGGTTGCCTGTCCCAGCCGATTACGGCAATGGGTATCATGAAACTGGTGGAGCAGGGCAAAATTTTCCCGGATGAAAAAGTATTTGGCAATGACGGCATCCTTGGCTACGATTTTGGGACTAAGCCCTTTGATGCAAGAGTCAACCAAATCACGGTAAAAGAATTGCTCGATCACTGTGCCGGTTGGCAAAACGATGACAATACTCTCCTCAACTCCTCGTTGAGTGCTTCGCAAATATTACGTCTGGTTCTGGATTCCGTACCATTGCAATCTGTACCCGGCAGGAATTTTGATTTCTCTTATTTGGGATATGTTGCACTGGGTAAAATAATTGAAAAAGTTACCGGCAAGCCATATTCCAATTATATCCATGAAGAAATCCTGGATCCGATAGGAGATACAGATATGCGAATAGCCGGAAACACGATCCAGGATCTGAAAAAGAATGAAGTCTCCCACTATGTGCGGAATTTTTTGAATGATAATTATGAAGATGATGAATATTATACTCAGAATATTTCGAATATGCAGGCTGCCTGTGGCTGGCTCGCATCCGCTAAGGATTTGCTGGCGCTGCTGGTAAGGGTTGATAAGTTCAGATACAAGCCTGATATTTTTAATGATTCCATCATGAAGATCATGCTGACTCCTTATGATTCCAATTCCCATTTTTCGGGGGGATGGTGGTCCAACAATAAATTCCATAATTGGTTTGCAGTGGGTAATTATTGGGCGACCCCCTCGGAAATGGCAAGAGCAGACAACGGTTATTGCTGGGTCATGCTGACCAATAAAGCTCCTCAGCATGAAGGTGCCGACGACGATCTGGATAAAATGATCTGGGAAATCATCGGCGATTCGAACGTCCGATGGCCTAAAAGAGATTTATTTATGAAAAACCGTTAGCAGGGAGATTTATGTTGATTTTGTAGATGTTGGGCCACGCAAAAATACCGCCATAATACCTCTTATGAAAAACAACTACTTTAGCCGCTAAGCCTATCCGGTAGAAATCATTTTACCAGACGGATGCCGGATAGGTGAATGCCAGTAAACCCTGCGTCCTGCTGATAGTGTTGCCATGCATAGACCTGTCTGGTACGAGCAAGGACTATGGATTTTTCCTTCCCCTATTTGATCTAATAAACCTCTGCTATTAAGGTCTCTTTGCCCGAAAAAATAAATGTATCCCCCGCCTTTTTGTGTTCCATGCGTTTTGCAAGCGGTGCACCCGGGGATAAGAACCAGATCATTTCTCCATCGATTGTTTGTTTTCCAATTCCTATTGCCACAAAAAAAGAAATCCCGTCACACTTAACCAAAGCGCCGCTTGTGATGAGCTGATAAATGATGTTGGTATTGATTCCGTGAAGTGCAGATAATTCTTTTACGTTTTCCGCCAATTGTCTTGAGTGCATATCGCCTTCCAGATGACTCATAGCCCTCGACGTTTCATATTTATCGCCAGCAGAACTTTTCTCTTCGCTGCTCGCCGACTCCTGTGCATTTTCAATCGCCGCCTTCGAAACGGCAATTCGTTGATTAAGGAAGTGATGACAATATTGTTTCAGCTTGTTTTTATGAGCCAGTTTTTCCTGATCAGTCATGGTTATGGTATGCTTGCGATTTGGAAAATGAGTCCACCTGGTTAAGATCTTTTATCAAACCTGATATTTTTTATCCTTCCTCCGGATATATTGAAACCGGTTATATTTTTATGATCGTCCGTAAAAAATTTTACGGTGCCTGTTTGTCCCGTAAACTGGTCTTGAGCGGACGGATCGGGAGAAAGTTCAAAATCACCAAGGCGCATATGATGCATAAATAATTTATTTTCTTTTACGCTCACCGTATATTCGGTTTCCAATTCGTTGCTGTAATATGTTCCCGCATATTTATGATACAAGAGCGGGTTGGCTACAAAAGGAGTTATTCTTCTGGCCTGGATCGATTTGTATTTAAGTAAGTTCACCTCTCCGTTTTTTTCTTTTACAAAAGTCATGGAAGCTCCGTAAGCATCAATCCAAAAAACAGAATCTGATTTTGCAGCTGTCGAAAATTTGTCTTCACCATTTGCCTGGGTCATCAATTGTCCCTTCTCTACGGTGAGGGTTACGATCCAGCCTGGGCCTAACTGATAAGTGCCGGCATATTTGTTTAACAATAAAGTATCTACGTTCACTGTAGGCAGATCTTTCAGGTTTTCGGTTTTGGTTTCTGAATTTCTTATTTGTCCTTTCAAAAAATAACCTGCTACCTTCTGTTCATAATTGCTGACGTCAAAATCATCGGCATTGCTTAAAATAATAATTGAAATATTTTGATCCGGGTAATTGGTAATGATTGTTCGGTACCCTGCCCATCCTCCCGTATGTGAAATGGTTTTTAATCCAAATTCCTCTCCGTGCCCCAGCCCGTATCCATAATGCACTTTTTCTCCGTTATTCAGGACGCCTTCTGTGAGCATCCTCAGAAAGACGGGGTTTTTTGAAGAGACCATTTTTTGAAAATGTACGACCCATTTATTCAGATCATCGAGGGATGTAAAAATGGAACTTGAGCCATATGCAGTTAATGAGCCCGGTATATTTGCAAAACCATTATCCTTTACAGCATACGAACAAGCCAGGTTCCTGATTATTTTAGTATAGTCACTAAGGGCCTGGGTAGAATTCATGCCAAGCCGCTTAAAAATATTTTCATCTACCCATGCAGGAAAAGTTTCGCCGGATACTTTTTCCACGATCATTGCCAGCAAATTATATCCGGTATTGGAATAAGAATATTGTGATCCGCTTTCAAAATCAAGATCCTTCTGGTATTTAACCATGCGCATGATATCGCCAAAAGAAAAAACCTCGTCCCATCTCCAGCCTGCAATGTTTAATGTTTGCGGCCAATCCCTTATGCCGCTGATGTGATAAAGCAGGTGACGGATTCTAATTGTTTTTCCAAAATTTGGCACCTCGGGCAAATATTTTCTGATGTCATCATCTTCCGTTATTTTTCCCTGCTCGATCAAGCTGGAAATAGCAAAGCCGGTAAATTGCTTTGACACGGAGGCGATATCAAAAATGGTTGCGGGGCTTATGGGTATGTCATACTGAAGATTGGCCATTCCATATCCTTTTTTAAAAACGACCTCATTGTTTTTGATTACGGAGACAGCGCAACCCGGACCAGTTGGGTTATCATAGTGATGAAATATCGCATCCATTTTTAAAATCGTAGAATCCTCCCGGATTTGAGCACACGAGTTTTGATTAATTGATATTAACAGGAAAATAAAAAGTACATTTTTCATGCGGCAGTATGTTGTTCAGCTTTTTAAAATAATTTCTTCGGCTATTGCCTGTCCACCTCACGTCCATCGTTAAGCGAAAACCAACCTTAGCAGAACATTTTAATAATTATTGTGCTACGATCTTCCCCTGCATCGTTCCCCAATGACCGGGATAACTGCAAATAAAATCATGCACTCCTGCCTGTGGTATCGTGAAGGTAACAGTATCTGATTGTCCAGCATTGACCATTTTGGTATGCGCAATAATCAAAGGATACAATGAGGAAGGAACGTATTGCTCGTTTTTAGCCTTATGCGCAACGTCCGCAAAATCGGCAATATCCACACCGCTTTTTAAAACAACCACATTATGTGTCATGGAAGCTCCTGATTTAACGCTTGTATTTTTTAAAATGAGACAGATCTTGTTTCCAGCCCTCACCCTGAACAATTCTTTATTAAATCTCATGTTTTCGTTCGCCTCCAATTTCAGGCTATCTGTAAATTCCAATTTCTCGATACCCTGTACCGTGTCTGTATTTTCCGCGGGTTTTTGTTCTGGATTATTTTTATGCTGTCCGCAGGATGATACTAAAAAAACAACTGCGAAAACATACAGGCAAATCGTTCTCATCTTCTTAATATTGATTTATTTTATTTTGCCTCACTGCAAATCAGAGTTCTTTGATCTTCATATCACGAAATGACACACCATTGGTCCAATCCTGAAGCGCAATATGCCCTTTGATCGCAACGCCAAATTCAGGGTAATGGCTCATGGAACTGTTGGCCACTGCCTTTTTCCATTCTTCACTTTTAAAATCTGCATTAACGGTGACCACACCATTTAGCCAAAAAGTTACTTTCCCATTTTGCTGAAGAATGCGTGACTGGTTCCATTGTCCGGAAGTCGGGAGGGTTTTCGTGTTATTCGGAATTACACCGAAGATAGCCGCGGCTTTGTGTGACGGGTCTTTAAGATACTCCGCCTCTGAATTTTTATCATCAAGCAATTGATATTCCGGGCCGGTAGAAAAAGTGGTTCCGAGCTCCGGACGTTCTTGGACATTAATAAATACACCACTGTTCCCGGCATCTGAGATTTTCCATTCGAAAATCAGATCAAAATTTTCATAAACCCTATCGGTGACCAGGTCTCCATGTTTCACATTTTTTGCGTGCGGGTTGCATACCAGATGACCGCTGTCGGCCGACCATGCTGAAGGAATATTTCCTCTGTTGAATACATGCCAGCCGTTCGTTGTCGCCCCGTCAAAAAGTAAAGCCCAGCCATCCTTTTTCTCCTGATCTGAAAGCATATTATGCTGGTCCGAATGACTGGCACAGGACATCATAAATAATATGCAAAAAAAAGATACGCCGATATGGAGGATACTCAGTTTCTTTTTCATAAATGATTTTTTAAAATGATTTTTTTCCCGGAACGCGCAGACTGTTTTGCGGCTTCTAATATTTTCACGACAATCAGGTTGTTCTCCAATGACGAAAGATCATTGCCCGGTTTGATCTTTCCATTCAATACATCCGCGAGATATTGAATATTGTCTTTATAAACATAGGGTTTGACAGAAACCGGATAATAAGTGCCTGAATCTTTTTGCATGATCGTATTTCCGTTAAGGGCGTGTAAATAGCCTGTCTTGCCAAATACTTCCATATCTTTTATTCCGAAAGGCCAGTTCCAGGATGCTTCAATAATCCCGGTTGCGTTTGGATACTCGAGGAGTATCGTTGCGTCATCATCTACATCAGGATAAATTGTTGGTTTAATGTGTTTGGTTATGCAAGATATGGAAATGGGCAATTCGTTTTTCATCAACCAGGTCATCAGGTTGGCGCCGTAGCATCCAAAATCCATTACAGCTCCTCCGCCGTTTTTTACGGAGTCGGTAAGCCATTTCAAAAAATCAGGACTGCATCCGATTTCAACTGGTCCCTGGTGCCCGTCATGAACCACCATTTTCATGATATTACCGATTGCTCGTTGCTGGATCATTTCATAGATCTGCTGATTACTTCCATACCAGGTGGTTTCATAATTTGTCAGCAATTGTATGTGGTATTGTTTTGCCAGCGCGGCCATTCTTTCAGCATCTTTTAGCGTAGTGGCAAGCGGCTTTTCAACCATTACTGAAATGCCTTTCGGAGCACATAGTTCCACTACCCCGATATGGTCGGCAATTGCATTGTAAGCAAGCACGGCGTCCGGTGTGACATGATCGAGCATCTGCGAAAGAGATGTATAAAACAAAGAATCGGGTAAATGAAAACGATTCTTATATTTTTTTGCAAGCTGCTCATCCTGCTCCGCTATTCCAACAATGATCACTTCACCGGATTGATACTGATGCATGATATTATTAACATGATCATGATTTAATCCGGCTACACCAACTTTTAATACATGCTGGGCGTTTACAAAACACGGAATGACAAACATTATCGTGCCGCTAATAAAAACACCAACGCGCAAAATTTTTTTCATGAGTTAATTTTTTACAGACCAATATGAATCTAAAGTTATTTTTTTTCTTTTTCAAAAGCAGTTTATTAATGTGGCTAACTTGCAAAAGCTTATTATATTTATATTCCTTCAACAGGAATATTATTTATGCAATCGGAGAAAGCGACGCAATTTATTTTGGATAAGATGGCTGCTGAATTACCCTCTTACCTTACCTACCACAGTATAAGGCATACCAAAGAAGTATTGCAATATGCAGACGAACTTGCTGAAGCCGAGAAAATTACGGGCGATGACCTGGTTATTTTGCGCACGGCCGCTGCTTATCACGATGCAGGCTTTTTAGAAACTTATGCAGGGCATGAGGAAATTTCCTGCAGCGTTGCCCAAACATATCTCCCTCAATTCGGATATAATGACATTCAGATAAAAAGGATTTGCGACCTCATAATGGCTACCCGCATCCCGCAGGAGGCGACAAATAAACTGTCGGAAATTTTATGCGATGCCGACCTGTATTATTTAGGAACCAATAATTACGCCAGCACCGCCGAAAACTTATACCAGGAGCTTTATAACGCCGGAATCATAAAAAGCAGGGAGGAATGGGTGCATTATCAAATCAAATTTTTACACTCACATCATTATTTAACACCCACAGCGCAGCAAAAACTTTCGGCAAATCAGCACCAGAATCTTTTAGCCCTCCAGTCGCAAACCCTTTCGCACAAGTCAGTAACCGGTCATAAGGATTTTTATTTCAGCGACGTGATCCTTATTTTAATCGGAGTGCTGACTGCAGGCTTTTCGCTGCGGGGTTTCCTGGTACCGAATAATTTTTTTGACGGAGGGATCACCGGTATCTCGCTGCTCATCCATGAAATTTATGACGTCAAGATCGCCTACGTAATCGTTATTGCAAATCTACCGTTCATCATCATGGGGTTTTATTCCATCAACGCAAGATTTGCATTAAAAACACTCTTCTGCATTGTCATGCTTGGAGTTTGTTTGCTCTACATCCCCTATCCGGTAATTACTTCTGATAAACTACTGGTTTCCATTTTCGGTGGGTTTTTTCTGGGTGTGGGCATCGGATTAACCATGCGTGCCGGCTGTGCCGTGGATGGTATTGAAGTGCTTGCCCTGTACACCTGGCGTCGTACCAGTTTTACCATCAGTGAGGTTATTCTCGCATTGAACATAATTATTTTCGCTGTTGCTGCTTCACACTTCGGACTTGAAGTTGCCCTGTATTCCATGCTTACTTATTTCACCGCAACTAAAACAGTAGATTATGTTGTTGAAGGAATTGAAGCATACACCGGTGTTACGATCATATCCGGGAAAAGCGAGATCATCAAAGAAAGGTTAGTGAATGAATTGGGGCGCGGCATAACTGTCTATAAAGGCGAGCGCGGATTTTTACCCGGCAAATTTGAAATTCACAGCGATGTCGATATTATTTTCACGGTCATTACCCGGCTCGAATTACGCAAGCTTAAAAATTTAGTGAATGACGTTGACCCGAATGCCTTTGTTTTTGCAAACACCATTAAAGAAGCTTCCGGCGGAATAATAAAACGCAGACATATCCATTAACCTGAAGAAATGGAAGGAGTACAAAAGTATGGAATGTCCCCGTGACCGGCAAGTCAGGCAATGCAGAACTGGCGCGCCGGCAAGGGCGATTTGGAGATGCATGGTCTGACGGATTCGGGTACGATTAAAAGAGAGCGATCATTGCCATTTGTCAATAAAATTTTTGTTTCAAACTAACACTCAATGAATCAGGATCTCCAATCTATATTGGATATTATTGAGCATTCACCCCGTCTCAGTGATGCAGAAAAAAATACACTTGCAAAAGCTGCCAGGAGTGCCGGTAAGGAATTGGAAATTGAAGCCTCGCTGGAAAGAGTAAGAACGGTTGCCATGAGCATGAACAAACCCGATGACATGCTGCATGTGTGTCGCATGATCTCAGATCAACTGGAATTACTACATGTAGAAGAGATCCGCAATGTACAAACTGCCATCTTCTATAAAGAGAAAGGCACGTACATGAATTATGAATATTATGCAAAGCATAACAAAACATGCATTACTGAAACAACGTATACCAACCATGAAATTCAACAGGAGTTCGCCGACAGGATGCTCAAGGGCAACGGCGAAGTTATGACCGCGCATATTAAAGGCGATAAAGTAAAAGACTGGGTTACTTATCAAAAAACAACCAATGTTTTTATTGATGATTATTTGAATACAGCATCTTCATTAAATTATTATTGGTATTCACTCGGTCCCGTGGCATTGGGCATCTCAACATACACTCCGATGGCGGAAGACCAAACAATCTTATTCAGGCGCTTTCTTAAAGTGTTTGAATTGTCATACCGCAGATATTTAGATATTGAAAATGCCGAGGCCCAGGCCCATGAAGCGAAAGTAGAAGCATCGCTGGAAAAAGTGAGGGCTGTAGCCATGAGTATGAACCAGCCTGAGGACCTATTGAATATCTGCGAAACAGTCTACAAAGAATTTAGCGCATTTGGCTTTGCTGATCTCAGGAATGCGATGATCAATATTCACGATGATGAAAACAAATCATTTGTAAATTATGATTACTCGGTTGAAATGGGGAAAAGCACCAATCACCTCCGGAATGATTTACATCCGGTGATCAACAATCAAATAAGGCAGATAAGAACTGCCAAAGATGCCTTTTCAGAAACTGTTTTTGCGGGCAAAGATTTGGCAGCGTGGAAAGAATTCAGAAAAAAAATCGGAGAAAAAGATGATCCCCGGATAAAAAAGGCCACAGCTCTTTATTACTATTTATATTCTATTGGAACAGGCTCGATCGGCATTTCCACGTTCAGCCCCGTGGATGATGAGAAAATAAAACTGCTGAAACGTTTCAGGAATGTTTTCACCTTATCCTACCAACGATATGCTGATCTGGCATTGGCAAAAACACAGGCCAGGGAAGCACAAATAGAATTGGCATTGGAAAGAATTCGGGCAAGAACGATGGCCATGCAAAAAAGTGATGAGCTGGCAGAAACGGCATCAGTTCTTTTTAAGCAACTGATTGACCTGGGAATCAAGACAACACAAATGCGCACTTGCGCCATAGTAACGTTAAAACCTGATGAACCAATTGGTGAATGCTGGATCACAAAACCTGATGGAGACATTATTCCGCGTTCTTTTATGGTCCCCTATGATGAAACATCAGCTTACAAAACCATTTATGAAGCTTGGCAGAACGGTGAAAAATTTCTTGTTGTACATCTTTCCGGTAACGCGTTGACTGAGCATCTGGATTTTTTAAAAAAGTACGCAAACATTCCAACCCGACAATTCCAGGCTTTGCCCGATCACCCGGCCGAAACCTTTACCCATGCGATGTTTTTTTCGCAAGGGTATTTATTTGTCATTTCCAATGAGCCATTGCCGGGTTTTCATGAAATATTCAAACGATTTGGCACAGTATTCCAACAAACCTATACCCGTTTTCTTGACTTAAAAAATGCAGAAGCACTGGCTAGAGAGTCACAGATTCAGCTTGCGTTGGAAAGAGTTCGTGCAAGGACAATGTCCATGCAGCACAGTGATGAAATGAAAGATGCAGCTGCCCTCTTATTTCAACAGGTAAAATTACTGGGA
Source organism: Puia sp. (assembly GCA_035308805.1). Classification (GTDB taxonomy): domain Bacteria; phylum Bacteroidota; class Bacteroidia; order Chitinophagales; family Chitinophagaceae; genus Puia. The sequence continues at coordinate 10,350 of DATGFZ010000493.1, forward strand.
GTGCCTGCTTATAGCTGCGGCTATAATATCTGGGAAAGGGATGAAAAGGAATTTACTTCCTGGATGAGTACCCAGGACGGTAGCGACTTTAACGCGGTGCGCAATATCCCACTGACTGAAGATGCCAATTTTATCCGTTATGTGAAATCAAAACAAAAAGGCGAGCCGTTTTTTGTTTTGGAACTGCGCGACCAAAGAATGCAGGAGCATTATCAATATCTTAAAACCATCCCGGCTTTTAAAGCATATTTCGATCATGCTGCGCAAGCTGGTATAGCTATCCCTGAAACGCAAATACATCACCTGGCTAATTTTTCGCACGGCAATTTGCTTTTTATTACCCTGGAACCATGTCCTGCCTTTCATGATGTTTTTAAAAGATTCGCTGCGGTCTTCGAACAAACCTTTACGCGGTTTCTGGACCTGAAAAACGCAGAAGCGCAAGCAAGAGAATCACAAGTCCAGTTGGCGCTGGAAAGGGTTCGCGCCCGAACAATGGCAATGCAAAAAAGCGATGAGCTTTCGGAAACCGTCTTCATCCTTTTTCAGCAGTTTAAAGAATTGGGTGAAAATCCCGATCAGGCTACCATCGGTATTATCAATGACCAAGAATGGGTAATTGAATATTGGGTCACCATGTATGGCAATCAAATGAACCGCGTATTTAAGTTTTCCATTGACGAGCCCAATGTCACCAACAAAATATATAAGGCCTGGAAAGAAAAGAAAAAATCCCTGGTGATTGACTTAAGGGGGAAAGAACTGTTCGATTTCGCCAGCTATCGGGCAAGCATGGGAGGGGCCGTCTTTAATGAAGCAGAAAAAAGGCGCGTCATTAATGTTGCTTTTTTTTCAAAGGGCCTTCTCAATGTGCAATCCACTGAATCACGATCTGCAGAAAGCATTTTGCTCTTAGAAAGATTTGCAAAGGTCTTCGAACAAACCTATACCCGTTTTCTTGATCTCCAGAAAGCTGAAGCGCAGGCAACCGAAGCAAGAATTGAAGCAGCATTGGAGAGAGTGCGCAGCCGTTCGATGGCCATGCAAAAAAGTGAAGAACTAAAAGAAGTGATCCAGGTTGTATATGAACAATTCGTTCATTTAAATATTCATGTTGGGCATACCGGGTTTATCATGGATTATAAAAAACGAAATGATATGCATATTTGGTTAGCCGACCAGCACGAAGTTCCCGCTGAGGTAACCATTCCCTATTTTGATTCTCCACATTGGAACAGCTTTAATGAAGCAAAGGAAAAGGGAATTGATTTTTTTGCCAACCTGCTGAATTTTGAAGAAAAAAATAAGTTTTACCAGGATCTCTTTCAATTCATTCCAGGAATACCGGATGATACCCTGCGCTATTATTTAAGTTGCCCTGGGCTTGCCGGATCAACTGTATTGCTTGATAATATTGGGCTCTACATCGAAAATTTTTCAGGCACTCCTTACACCGATGAGGAAAATAAAACGCTCATGCGGTTTGGTAAAGTTTTCCAACAAACCTATACCCGATTTCTCGATTTAAAAAAAGCAGAAACACAAGCATTGGAAGCCATGAAACGTGCATCGGTTGACAGGGTTCGTGCGGAGATCGCCTCAATGCGCACAACAGATGACCTGGAAAAAATAACTCCGCTAATATGGAATGAACTAACCATATTGGGCATTCCATTTGTCCGTTGTGGCGTTTTTATCATGGACGAAGAGCAGCAGCAGGTACAAACATTTTTATACACAGAAGGAAAAGCGATCACCTCGTTTACTTCAACCTTTTCGAATTCCAAAATCATAACCGAGGCATTGCCTTATTGGCACAAAAAGGAAGTATATAAAGCCCATTGGGACGAAGCCGCATTTTTGGAACAGGCTAAAAGCCTGGTAGAACAGGGCGCGATTGCTACAGGAGAAAAATACCTGACCGAACATCGCCCAACTGATCTGTATTTGCATTTTGTTCCTTTTGTGCAAGGCATGATGTATGTTGGTGATTCATCGCCATTAAGCGATGAGCATCTGCTGTTGGTGCAGGCGCTTGCCGACGCGTTTTCAACAGCCTACGCCCGCTATGAAGATTTCAATAAATTGGAAGCCGCCAAACAACAGGTAGATAGAACGTTGGTGGACCTGAGGCAGGCGCAACAGCAACTCGTGCAATCTGAAAAAATGGCTTCCCTCGGAGAGCTCACCGCAGGCATTGCACACGAAATTCAAAACCCGTTGAACTTTGTAAATAATTTTTCGGAAGTAAGTAATGAGCTGATTGCCGAGTTACAAGTGGAAAGAAACAAAACACCGGGGGCGCGGGATGAGAAAGTGGAAAATGAGATCCTCAATGACATCAGGCAAAACCTTGAAAAAATAAATCATCACGGTAAACGCGCCGATGCGATTGTGAAAGGAATGTTGCAGCACTCACGGTCAAGCGCAGGCGAAAAGGAACTGGCGGATATTAATGCGTTGGCCGATGAATATCTACGATTGAGTTACCAGGGTCTTCGCGCAAAAGACAAGTCCTTTAACTCAACAATTAAAACAGATTTTGACAACAGTATCGGCAAAATAAACATTGTCCCCGCCGACATTGGCAGAGTGCTGCTGAATCTGTATAACAATGCATTTTATGCTGTCAATGAAAAACGCAAAGCAGAAGGTCCGGGGTATGCGCCTGCTGTAACCGTGACCACCAGAAAATCAGATAATGGGATATTCATCACCGCTGGTGACAATGGTAACGGTATCCCCAAAAAAATAGTTGACAAAATCTTTCAGCCATTTTTCACCACCAAACCAACGGGACAGGGCACCGGCCTGGGTTTGAGCCTGAGCTATGATATTATTAAAGCACATGGGGGAGAGATAAAAGTGGTGAGCAGAGAAGGCGGAGGAAGTGATTTTATTATTCAGTTGCCCGGTGCCTGAATCTCAAGGGTAAAGGCAACTTCAACAACGCAGGGAAGGAGAAATTATAGGGCATTCAATATCCAACTAACTTATTAAAAATTAAATTTGAATTGATCACATGGAAGTCCATCACCATCCCCACATGGAAAAAAAGAGGTTCAAAGAATACTTCTTGGAATTCCTCATGATTTTTCTTGCCGTGACGATGGGTTTCTTTGCCGAAAACATCCGGGAATATTTTTCTGACAATGAACGGGTAACTCAGCTAAGCCGCGAACTCGTACAGGATCTGAAAAAAGATACAGCTACCCTTAATGAAAATATCCTCCAGCAAGCCCAGTTACAAAAAAAAGCGGACAGCGTGTTTAAAATGCTGAAACGACCGCTGGGGACCGAAGACATAAAAAAAATACAGCGGCTCATTGCTGCTTGTTTTGAAAGTACCATTTTCGCGCCATCGACGGGCGCCATTTCCGCAATTAAAAGCCAGCTGAATTTAAAACCATTCTCCCGGTCTGAAATCAGCAAGTACATTACCGATTATGAGTCCCAGGAAATCCGCGTAAGTAAAATTGAAGAAATTCAAATGGAACAGGTCAGGCAAATAGTGGAAAAATTTATGCGCGATCATTTCAATCCTGATAATTTATATGCACTCGAAATCATGAATTCAGCAGTTGACGGAACGCTGAAAAAAACAACACCGGAGGAGCTCGAAGAATTCAGAGGGGGTATCGTCAGCATCGAGCAGTTTAATTTCATACTCGTGAATGTTTATAATACGATCAAAAACAGGGCAGTGAAGCTGATGCAATATGCCCGCAGGGAATATAACCTGGAAGAATAATAAATTTTATGATGTAACAGTAATGGATAACCGAATTGGATACTGAATGCTATACATACTAAAAATACAAAAACAGGCTGAATGCTGCCATGAGGTAGAATCTGCAACCTGAATTACATTTCTTTTATTTAACTTTAGTGATCTCCGGCCCTATAGCAGAACTTCATCATAAAACAACTCCAAAAACAAAATTTATGAGCTCCATTTCAAACATCGCCACTGTGCCGGTTGGAGGCGCAACCTACTATTTGCCCCAAACCACAGATGATCTGTCTGCACTCGTTTCGGACGCAGTGACAAACAACAAAAAAATAAGCATGCGTGGTTCGGGTCATTCGTTTCCGCTCACCCCGGATCAGGAATCAGGTGATTATGCGAATTGCACCTACATCATGCTGTCGTACTTTAATTCGGTTACGTTTGACAATAC
>DATGFZ010000494.1:0-7066 GCA_035308805.1 Puia sp.
TATGGGGGAAGTATTTTGATACTTCCCTATTTTAAAATTGGCAGTTGGTTTAAGTACATATACAGTTTCTCATGTACAGCTGTTCGGTTTTGGGAATAGCTACCACCAGGAACTATGTCTATAGATCCTGTTTTTAAAATATTAAAGTTTAGAACTCGTGGGTGCGTGACACTCACTTCAGGGAGTAGTGTCTACTACACCCTCTTTTTTTAAGAGTAATTTAAACATTTGCTTTCAACCGGGTGAAATGATAAAAAGGTTTTTTCTCATGATGTCAAACTATGACGGCCCCCGGTTTTTTTTAGTTCCGGGTTTTTTAAAACATTAGAATTAGTAAACCATACTTGGCGTTTTTATTTTCCAAACCATAAAATAATGAATGCTAATTTTCTTGAACTCTACGAAAGCCTTCTCCGGGATATCAATGCCATCATGAAAACAAGTTTGCCAGACAAGGATAAAATGGAGTCCTGTTTCCGCGCAGGCATTAATCACTGGAACAAGCTAAAAGAAAAAATGAAGTGCGAAGGTTTTGCCAGCGAAGAAGAAGAGATACATTTTTTTAAAAATATCAAACCGCGTTTTACCGGGGAGATCGAATATTATACACAGCGATATCATGCGATACTGTTTTTACCTGAAAAAGACAAACAGATGCAACTGGATTTTTGGGAAGGTGAATTAGGGAGAATCAATAAATTCTTTGGGAGCTTTCATATTTTTTTTGACGAGTTTAACAGGAAAAAAAATGATAATGATGTCCAGTATTATTTACGAAAAAACAGTGACGGCAGTAATATCGCTCAATGCCAGTGTATTTGACCTGGACCCAGAGACAGCCACTTCGCATGACTGGTTGCTTACCAATATGATCGGTTATGAAAAATATAAAAAATATGTTTTAGCAGAATTGAAGAAATGCAAGCGATGAATTTTTCAAAAGCAGCGACTATTCTCATAAAGAAGTTAGATTATAAGCTGCGGAGTGGGCGCTTCAACACCCAATATTTTCATAATTAAAATTGAATATGACTGTGGAATTAGAAATAGAACTGAAGGTTGTTAACAAATCTACCATTTTATCCAGAGTTATTGAGACGGTAAAAAGGCGGCGTATCAACATTAAAAGTTTTGTTGCAGAAGAAAATGGGCATGCCTCAGAAGATGCAAATATAAAAATCATCATACTGGCAGACAAAGAAAAGAAGAAACTACTCATCGCGCAATTAAACAGGATCGTTGATGTGATATGCGTTCAATGAGGAAGCTAAATCATTCTTCCATCTCAAGTTCAGAAATACCGAAGGTTTGAAACACAATGTTTCTTTCGGTTTTAAAATGCTCTTTGCCGAGAATGGAATTTAAAATCACGGCATTCCGGAATGGACCCATGCCCAGGTCAGGTGCGTTGAAACCGTGCGTATGTAATTCTGCGTTTTGAATGAAAATGGAATCGTTATTGTCAATGGAATAATTTCTTTTGACATCATATAGACCGTCTCCGTTCCAACGGATCAGTTCTTTGACAGGTTGTAAAAAATCCGGCGTCTCATATTTGTATCCCGTTGCAAGAATTACTGACTCCGTTGAATGCTTAAATTCCTTTTCCATTTCCTGGTGGTAGAAATTCATTTTTATTTTGTCCGGACTATCACGCAAGAGCGATATTTCTTTTAATTCACTGCTGGTGACAAGCCCGATCTTTTTGAGAGGATGCATGAGCCGCAGTGCATCAAGGGAGTCGTGAATATCGGCGATCAAGGAAAAGTTGATCCCCTTATAGAGTGCATTCTGGCGGTTAAGAACCTCTTTTTTCTTGTTATTGGAGAGCGAAAAGAAATAATCAATATAATCCGGGGAAGTTTTTTCCAGCGCAAAGCGGGAATAATCCATAGGGAAAAAATCGGGTGCGCGGGTGAACAGGTAAAGCTGATCGAACCTGTCGGACTCTTGGAGGATATCGTAAAATATTTCTGCAGCACTTTGACCGGAACCGAGGATGGTTATCTTTCTTTTAGTTAGCAGTTTTTCTTTGGAAAATAAAAAGTTCGAAGAGTGAATGATGTTTTCGCTAATTAGTGGCAATGCACATGAGGGGATATTTGGAACATTGCCGACGCCCAGAACAATTCTTTTCGCGTAGAATTTTAAGGTGGATCTTGATGAATTCTCCTTTATCGTTACTTCAAATATTTTATTGGTTTTAATGAAGCGAACAGATTCACAAGCGCATCCGAAGTGCAAATTAGAAAGCTGTGCCGCGACCCAGCGGCAATATTCATTGTATTCTTTTCGAAGAATATAATATTTTTCATGAATACCGAATGGAATGAGCCGGCCTCTTGCATGTTTGTAATTGAGATAAGAGAACTTGGATCTGGGATCACTTAAGGTCACGAGATCAGCAAAAAAGGGAACCTGTAATCTTGCGTTATCCAGCAACATACCTGCATGCCAGTTAAATGATTCCTGTTTATCAAAGAAGAGTGTTTTTAGATTTGGAATATCATGAGCAAGTGCGGCAAGACCCAGGTTAAAGGGACCGATGCCAATTCCGATGAGATCATGAACGGTTTGTCTTTTCATATATGATTTTATTATTTCTGTAACTGTTTATTCGATATTGATAGAATGACCCTTGGATTTCGGATTAATTAAAAAGACAAATATCATCGTGAGCGAACTGGTAAGGATAAGGCAACAAATAGTCTGCAGCATATCAAGTTTTTGATACCCAAATATCGGCAGCAGCCAGAAAATGATGATCCACTCGGTGATATAGATCGTCGTGATATGACGACTCATAAATCGCAGAACCCGGAAAAATAAATTCTCTTTTACATTCTCCTGGATCCATTCCCAGCAACTGATCCAGACCAGTACAATACCCAGATGAATCATTGTGTCGCCCGGATAAGTTCTGTAAAAACTCTGTTCGGATTCCATCTTGAAGGAATATTTGATGAGGCAACTGGTGATAATTAAAATCCACCCTATATCGCGTATATACCAAAATATCTTTTGTAGTGATCCTTTTTTGAAATAATGACCGATAAATAAACCCGTAAGCGGGTAGACGATCCAGGGAAATAATGGGAAAAAAATACGTGGTGGTGCACCTCCTGAGAGCTGCATCAGGTAATCCAGCACAGGATTACCATTATGCAAATCCCAAAATAACGGAGACAATAAACAATAAACGGCGGCAAGAATTATGGCTATTATATGATAATTCTTTAAGCGCTGGATAGAAAATAAAACGAGTTGCGCAAGGGCTGCAAAATGGAGAATGTCTCCCAGTAATATTAATTGACCGTAACCGGCAGTTCCATTTTGTATTTGCAATTCCTTCAGCAAATCGTTTGGCAAAAACCCGGCCGTATATGGAAAAACAAATTTGAAAAGATTTAGCAGGTAGGCTGCGAGCAATAAATAAAAAGTTCTTTTACAAACTGCCAGAAAATTTTTTGGTGGTGACATTGCGAAGAATATTCCCATCAGCATCATGAAGAGTTGCGCCCCGGGACCTTCGGCAATGAAGGCGAATAATTTTCCTAGGAGCGTTTCTCTGATATCTAGTTTGCTGTAGACCATCATGGTGTGGATCGGAGCGATCATCAGCACGGTAAATCCGCGGGCGAGGTCAAGCGATTTTATTCTTTTCATGGAACTGTTGTTTGGTGATGGAATAGAGGTTGGCGGTTTTATAGGACATAGAAATGGCTTGTATAAATCGAAACCCAATTTTTTGGAGAAGCTTATTTGAACGAAGATTATTAATATCCGGTTCGCCATACATAATTGCGGCTTCAGGAAATGAAAAATAATATTGCAACAATGTCTGAATGATTGCGGTGGTGAGGCCATGAATGGGTTTTTCATTTGGCGCCATAAGTAAATGAAATCCGCAAGTGTTCTTATCAGCAAGAATATATTGATGAATCTCATCGTATAGTACCCTATAAATATCAATCTGACAAATGGGATCATAATCCAATACCCCAATAAAAGAATGCGCGTGAGAATTTCGCTGAATGTTATAATAAATATTATATACCCTTGATCGGTCGCCATCAAGTTGCCAGAACCTAAGTGCGTATTCCAGATTAACCCATTCATAGACCAGATCAACGTCTGTAGTAAGATTGCAGGATCTAATGGAAATTGTCCGGTTAATTTTTTTAATGTAATGAGAGAAAAGAATTTCGTCAGGATTGTAAAGTGGCTTTATAAATAAAGGTTCATTGCAAATAATAAAACTCATAATAACAATTAGTGATTTCGGCTTGCAAAATAGAATTGGCAATGTGTTAAAGGGTCTGAAAAATGGATTTATAATTCTGCAAAAAGGATAATATGGAATTCAAGATTTTTGCTCCCGGAGCGAATGAACTGGAATTGATCACTGGTAAATCCTTGGATAAAGTAGTCAGATCCTTGCCTGGAGAAGTTGAAGTGCAGCATACGAAAGGCAAATTTGGCGGGATGAATTTTCAGCATTCCACTGGAAATGGATTTGATATTTGGTTCAGTAATTATTTTATTACCGAACCGACCCATTTCACCGGAAAAGGCAATGAATGCCTATTGGAGTTACACATACAATTTGTCAATGAGTTCACAACGAATTGGGATAAAACAGGAGATCAGATATTAAAACCATATAGCTTTAATTTATCTTTTAGTCCCTTCATGAATAACATAACCACATTTTCAGCTTCGACAGAAGTGCACACTTTTGACATCCATTTTTCGAAATTATTTCTTCAGCAATACGCTATTGCCTTTCCATTACTGGATATATTCCTCGAAAAAGTGGAAAAAGAAATCCCCACGGATATCGTCAAAGAAAATTACCTCCTGAATAAATATGCTGTCATGCTGATCAATGATTTATTGCGTAAAAAGTTCCGGCCGGATGTCGCCACATTCTACCTGGATTGCAAAATGAGAGAGTTATTGATATTAATCCTTGAGCAGATATCCGGCGTAAATATTGATCACCCTGTGAAGGCTGAAAATTCAATAGAACAAATGAAGGAAGCAAGGAAATTGTTGCTGTCCGATTATGAAAATCGTCTCACCATTCCTCAACTCGCAAGAAAAGTCGGGACAAATGAATTTAAATTGAAGAAAGAATTCAAAAAGGTGTTTGGGACAACAATTTTTGAGTGTTTGCAAAATGAACGACTTGAAAAGGCACGCGAATTATTAATGGAAAACAATTTAACTGTGACAGAAATTGCTTACATGACCGGCTATGATCATGTACGAAACTTTTCCAGCGCATTCAAAAAAAAGTTTGGTTTCTCACCCAGTTTGATAATGAAGAAAAAATAAATTAACCCAAATCTAAGGTTGTGATTTTCAGAATTCATTTTAAAGCCTATTCTTCCGTACACCACAATTTTAAATAACAGATTTAACAAACATTAATTTCAAAGATATTGAAGACTATGCGCTTTGTAATAATTGAAATTTTACCTAAGTTTGATTTAAGAATTATTCCGATTCGAATCTCCATACAATATTTTGAAGGCTCTTTCATAATATGGACCACCTGCTTTTTTCTTGATCAAATATTTTCCTTTTGACAAATGGTGTCTAACCTTACCTTTAGAAACATTCAATTTTTCCATAATTTCCTTCTGCGAAAGATTGTTACAATAAAATAATTCTAATACTTCAATGATCTCATTTGGAATTAACGTCCTAAATTCTTCGTAATTAATCCTTTTCACAATTCTCGAAATATCATTTCTTTTTATTTCCATTCATTCTATATTAAATACTTAGATATAGTTGATTGTGTATTTTAGCAAATTAGAGCAACTTAGCCATAACTAAGTGACTATTAATGAAGTCAAAAGTTGACTTGTATGTTGTGAATCAGGTAAAGGCAAAAAGGAATGAAAAGAATCTTTCACAAGCAGATTTGGCTTATGAACTAAATATGTCTGTTGGATTTATCGGACAAGTTGAAAGTCCAAAATATCCTGCCAGATATAATGTGAGACATTTGAATGACCTAGCTAGGATTCTCAAATGTAGTCCTCAGGATTTTCTTCCGAAAAAACCTATCTGATTATTATTTTTTCAACTGATTAAATACAAAAGTAAATTGTTTTTCGATCCACTTAGTTATATATAAGTAAAATAAAATCTTTCTCCCGATTGCAGAACTTCAAATCCTTTCTGCAGTAAGCTTTTTTTTATTGGGGTCACATCTTTGTATTGTCAAAGCGATACCAATGCTCAATCAAATTTCCTGGAACCAATTCATCACTTTTCTTTTTGTTGTTCTTGGTTTGTATTACGGAGTGATCATTCCAAAATATTACAAAAAAGAAATCGTGGATTTTTTGCGAAGGGGAAAAAACGTCATCAATAAAGAACCCTAAAGCCGATAAGAAGAAAGGCAATATGGAAAGTTTTAAACTGTACCCTATAAAAACTATTTGAAGAAAGATATAGCTCCATTCATGTCGAAGTGCAGATTAGCCAAATGCGGTGGAGTAGGATGAATGGAGCGTCAAACTCAAGAACCTCTGATATCATTAAAGCAGTCGAGTGTTAGCAGTTGGTTTGTGCCCTGTATGCGAGTCCTGCCTTTTGGCTTCAAATCCTTACGGAAAGGCAGGCTGCTGCAGGGTAAAAATAAGTGAAAAGTGATTATGTGCGTCATGAAAAATAAAATGAGATATGCATGCGCGTTAGTCATGCAGTTAACCATAAATGGCATTGCCCATGCTCAAACCGCAGATGGCAATGCCGGGATCAACGAGGCGACCACACTCGTCAATGGTTATTTCGCTGCCGGAACAAACCTGATGTATGCCGTAGGCGCGATACTCGGACTCATCGGCGCGGTGAAGGTCTACCAGAAATGGAATCATGGTGACCACGATACGGGGAAGGTGGCCGCCGCCTGGTTCGGGAGTTGCATATTTCTGGTGATCGTAGCCACCGTCATCAAATCATTCTTCGGCATTGCGTAAATCCAGTTTTTTTCATCCTTAAATAAAATCAAAATGAAACAGCGATTATTGATTGCATTATTATGCGC
>DATGFZ010000495.1:0-15882 GCA_035308805.1 Puia sp.
TGAGGTTTGTCATGGATCACATTTTTTCAGGTTGCTGGAAATGGGAGGTTTTTTACGGATATATTGTGTCTCAGCTAACGCGCATGCCTATGCGAGCACCACCGGGGACGAATCGTCTTATGGATTTTCTATTCATTAAGCTTGCTCAATAGTTCATTCGTTTTTAAAACCGTTGCAAATTCCCTGTGCAAACTTGCCAATGCGGTTTCATGAATAATTTCTGCGGAAAATGCAAGTCCGTCCACACCCCGTTTATCAAAAGTTGCGGTCGCGTCTGAAACAAGAAAAGTATCGTACCCATAATTTCCTGCCATCCTCGTTGTGGTCGAAACACAATGGTCAGTAGTGAGTCCTGCAATCACCAGTTGATGAATGTTGGCGCGGTCAATTTGTTGTTTCAGGTCTGTCCCGATAAAAGCACTGTTAACATACTTCTTTATGACAGGCTCCTGGTGACTCGGTCTTACTATGTCTTTGATTTCGTTTCCCGGATTACTTTCTGCAAGTCTTGAATTGGGATTTGTCGAACAATGCCGGATGTGAAAAACGGGTAAACCGTTTTGTCTCCAAAAATATAGCAGTCTTGCGGCATTTAATTCCGCATCCGGATTGTTTCGGTGCCCGCCCCAATAATCCAAATCGTCAAACCCTTTTTGGATGTCGATAAGAATGAGCGCTGGTTTCTCTTGTTTTGTCATACTTGTAACGCTGATGTTTGATGGTCTGTTCCTTTTTATGATGTGGTATGGTTTGCGTGCTGCATGAACCGGTGGTATAAATTTATACCATTAAAACCTACTGCTGAAAAAATATCATCAGCCCGCTGCTATGATGAAAGCCACTTCGCGGCATGTACCGATACCATCCATGGTCAGGTCTTTATTTTTTTTTGGGGGGCGGCAGAGAATATTTTTACCGGATAGCACAGGGTAAAAAGCCGGTGGCGATGATGCGGGGAAAATAATGGTGGATATTGTAAATGCTGTCAGCAGCAGTAGCAGGAAAACAAAGATTACCCTCCATTGACTTTCTCCATAATCTTTTCCACGACTTTGAATGTTGCAGGACAATATTCAATATTCTGTTTGTACATATGCATGTAATCAACCATCCGTCGTTTGGTGTGATGCGGGAAACCGGCGCAGTCCCGTGGTCTCACCGCATAAACAGAACACATATTGGTTTTACCATCGAGAAACTGGCAGGGTTGTTTTACATTCATCCAGTCCCCGCTCTTATCTTTATACAACCACTTTTCGCGAAATGCTTTTTGGGTCATCCCCAGGTGATTCGAAATTCTTTTCACATCTTTATTTGTATATGTCGGCGACATGGTTTTGCAACAGTTGGCGCAGGAAAGACAATTCACTTCCTTCCAAACAGCTTTATCTGCCTCAATGACAAATTTATCTAAGCCGCGGAAAGGCTTTTTTTCCAGTCTTGATAAGAAATTTTTTATCCGACGTTTGTTGCGGCGAATGATCCCTCTGAAAGAACGTAAATTGATTGCTGCCATGAATGTTGGTAAGAATAGCAAATATGCTTCAAAGCAAGGTAGCCACAAAGAAAATTTTCATAATTCACGCATTTAATTTTAAACTTGTTGCATGTGGGAAGTATATAAGAAAGGGTATAAGTCGTATCTGCAGCTGGAAAAGTCTTTATCGGATAATTCCGTGGAAGCGTATATGCTCGACGTGGAAAAATTTACACAGTTTCTGTTACACACCCATACCATGAAAACGCCTGCGGACATTGAGTTGAAGGACCTGCAGCTTTTTATTAAATGGATAGCCGAGTTGGGTATTTCCATCAAATCACAGGCGCGGATCATTTCAGGGATACGGTCGTTTTACAAATATTGCATAATAGAAAACGTGGTAAAAAAGGACCCCTCCGTTTTATTGGAAGCGCCGAAGCTGGAAAGAAGACTGCCAGACACGCTTTCTTTTGAAGAAATTGAAAGCATCATCGCCCAAATTGATCTGAGCAAAGCAGAGGGCGGCAGAAATAAAGCAATACTGGAAACGCTGTACAGTTGCGGGTTACGCGTGACCGAGCTGATCAACCTGCGCTTATCCTGTTTATATCTTGATGTCAATTTTATTCGCGTTATCGGCAAGGGAGACAAAGAAAGACTGGTGCCGATCGGAGACTCGGCAGTTAAATTTATTAATATGTACCGGAACGAAATTCGTGTACACATTCCCGTTACCCGTGGCAGCGAGGACATTCTTTTTCTGAACCGCCGCGGGAGCAAATTATCCAGGGTAATGATCTTTCTGATGCTGAAAGACCTGGCCAGGAAGGCAGGCATCACCAAAAACATTTCGCCGCATACCTTCCGCCATTCATTTGCAACCCACCTCGTCGAGGGAGGCGCTGACCTGCGTGCCGTGCAGGAGATGCTCGGGCATGAAAGCATCACCACCACCGAAATTTACACCCATATGGACAGGGAGTATTTGCGGGAGACGCTTCACCAGTACCATCCCGCTTTTAAGGGGAGGTCATAACCCTGAAAGCTAAACAGGAAAAATAGCCACCTGCAAACTTCACTTGCGGGAGCGCCCTCACCGGAAAAAAATTATAGCTGGATGGATTGTTTGCCGCCCGTTAATTCAATCCTTTTTTCCTTCCATACAAAGGTTCCGCCGACGCCGTCAGGCAGTTCAACGGTGCCCCTGATCCTCCCTTGATTATTTTCGAGGTGAACAAGAATATTTCCTTTTGGATGCGGGACCCTTGCGTCGATCCATTTTAAATTCCCGGGATATGGCTCGATCAGTACCTTTTCAAACCCCGGAGCTGCAGGCCGGACACCACATACCAGCGACAGCAATTCGTACAAAGGGGATGCGCTCCATGCGTGACAATCCGATCTTGTCGGGTCCGGTTGCTCAGCGAATGTGGTTAACCCCCGGTTCAGCATGGCAAACCAGGGTTCAAGCAATGGCAAGAATGCATTTCCCATTTTTACTTTTTTCAATGCTTCAAACAAATAAAATTTAAAATAATAGGTGCATGGAGTGATCTGTTTGTCTGCAATGATTCTTGATAATAAGGGTTGCTGATCTGCTGCAGGGATCGCATCCGTTAAAATACCAAGAATGTTGGCGTGCTGACTGAATTCTTTTTTTTCATACGTGTCTGACAACATTTGTTTTTCATTATCCCAGCATAATTTATAGGTTGATCCAATGAGGGTCCGGGCAAGTTTTTCATATGCTTCCGCCAACTCCTTTTTTCCGTAGGCATCCATCAATTGGGAAGCGCGCTGCAGCGTATAGGCAAACTGCAGGGTGACGATTGAGGAACCGCCTTTACTTACTCCCGGAGGTACGCCGCCAACACGAATGCTGTCAACGCCATCCCAGCTCCAGTCAACAAATTGCCACCATGACAAACTTCCGAGCATCCCGTTTCCGGCAAGGTGTTGTCTATACCAGTCGAGAACTTGGGCAATTCCATCAAGATGGGATCGTACGAAAGCATCGTCCTTTCTGTGCATCCAAAAATCATGGACCATACAGACCCACCACAATGAAAAAGTCGGGATGAGTTGCATATCACGTGAAGGGTAGCGGCTTTGTGTTAACCCGTCAGGAATAAAAGAATTACCGATATCATTGATGGCCTTTTTCATTAAACGGTCATCACCCGAAACATATAAAGAAATCTGCGCCTGGATCCTGGTGTCGCCAACATACTGCAATTGTTCGTAATAAGGGCAATCAAAATAGGTATCGACAGAACAAAGCCGCGCCGTGCGCCAGCCGACCTGCCAGAGTTTATCTATTTCCTGCTGATCGCTTTTAAAAACAGCATTTTCTGTAAACGGGTAACCGGTAAAGATGCTTCGAATATCATTTATTATCAACGGTTCGTCTTTCGTTTCAATCTCCAGTTGCAGGTACCGGAACGTGCGAAAAAATAAAGGACTGTACATTTTGTTATCCCCGCCATCTGCGATGTATTCGTCGGCAAGTCCTTCGATCTTTTTTCCTTCGATAGAATCCCGGTTGCCTTTTTTTCTGTTGTCATCAATCAATGCTTCGGCATAAACCAATTTTATTTCTGCGTTTTTCCCCTTGCTGAAAATGACTTGCGGATATGCGTTAGTAAGATGAGACTGATCCAACAATATTTTTACCTTTTTATTTGCAGGAATCCGCAAAGATGACTTCCCCGCCAAAAAGGCTGAATAATTATCCGGGCTGCTATTTTCCAGATCGGATCTCCTGACAGATCCAAAACGTTGCGCAGATTCTTCCGCAAGCGGAATGCTTCGGGGAACCAGCATCCAGTTCCCGTCCGTACCGTAGGTTCTTGATTTAGCTGCGTACCACAACTGGCTTGCAGGGGACCATCTGCTGTCGTCATAATTAAGTTGTTCAAAATGCCAGTCATATTTATTGCCATCAACTTTTTCGCCTTCAGCGGTGACGATATAAGTTTGAATCTTTGTGCGGTCTATGGGGAATGGCGAGTATCCCGAATCCTGGATTACTTTCCATGATTTATCCGTGTTTATGATAGATTCCTTTTCTGAATTTCCCTGTATGATAAAAGCAGTCTGATAACTTATTTGCGAATAAGGACGATATTCAGCAAAATTCCAAACCGTTGCGGCAATGATATTATTTCCCGGGGTCAGATAGGAAGCGATGTCAACCGTTTCAAAATTCCAGTTGGCAAGATCACTGCGTGCGGGTCCTGTACAGACAGAAAGTCCGTTTACAAAAAAGCGATAGCGGTTATCAGCAGAAATATTAATGACGAAGGTCGACGGCTTTTCGTCCAGAGATATATTTTTCCTGAAATGAAAAACGCCGAAATCATTTCCTGAAGCCGAAGGATGAGCGATCCATTTTGCTTTCCAAAAACCATTTTCCCATTTGGGGTTGACAAGAGCGGGCTGAGAATATATGTTTAATGAAGCAAAAACCAATACAATCAGCAAGCCGTGTTTTTTAACATGCATGGTATACATTTTATCTGCTGCAATATGCTGGGTACCGATCCCCATTTTTTATCGTCCCTTTTTCCAGGGAGATCAACAAGACGCAAATCCGCAAGCTTGGTCCATCAATCCGATGAATCCGGCTTCCGAACAAAAAAAGTGAAACGCCGACGGTTTCACTTTAAGCAAAGTTTATTCTCTCCAGTGCACACAACAACAACAGGTACAAATGATAAACCACATGAGCACTGCAAAGCCAGGGAATGCCACTCACCAAACAAAGTCATTTTCACTGAAAACAAATGCCCTTTATTTCCAGGTCACTTCGTATCCTTTGCGATATTCTCTTTTTACAAATTGATTGGCATCGTCAAAGTTTGTGATCTTCATATTTGCCGCATCCCACAATAATTTTTTTCTTCCTGGAAACCCTTTCCCATTGGGCCCTTTTATATTCCAGCTGCGCAATGCCAGATTCCCCATCAAAATGGTTTCTGATAAAGGACCAGCATATTCAAAAGGAGAACTTACTTCTTTTTTCCCATATCCCGCGAGGCATGCATTTATCCATTGCACATAATGTCCTTCGGGGACGCGTGCAATTGTTTGCGGCACGGTCACTTCTTTTGTTCTCGAGAGGGGTAACAGTTGCGGGTTTGCGCCGTAGGTTCCACACATCATTTTACCTTTTGTTCCCTCGATCAGCACTCCTCCATCACCTCCGCCCATTCTTTCATCAGGACCCAATTCATCGGGACGTTCAGGGGCAATACCTCCATCCATCCAATATAATTTTACATCAGGTTTTCCATTTTTCCCCGGGAATCTTAATTTAATGGAAGATGCTGCCGGACAACTTTCGGGGAAATAATCCGGTGTCCACATTTTTTCATAAATACTTACGGTACTGCATTCTACTTCGGAAGGATAACCAAGTCCCGTCACTTTAAAAGCCGGGTCAATTAAATGACATCCCATATCTCCCAAGGCACCCGTTCCAAAATTCCAGAAACCCCGCCAGCTGAACGGAACAAATTCTTTGTGGTAATCCTGAACCTGCGCCGGTCCCAGCCAAAGATCCCAGTCCAGTTCTTTGGGCACTTCATCGGTTGTTTTCGGATAGCCCGTTCCTTGCGGCCAAACAGGCCGGTTGGTCCAGACTTTTATCGTATGTGCATCGCCGATAGTTCCGGAATTGTACCACTCCTGCATCAACCGAACGCCGTCGCCCGATGCGCCCTGGTTACCCATCTGCGTCACCACTTTATATCGCTTCGCAGCTTCGGTAAGCATGCGCGCTTCATAAATATCGTGCGTCAGTGGTTTTTGGACATAAACATGTTTGCCGAGTTGCATGGCCGTAATGGCAGCAACCGCATGCACGTTATCCGGAATGGAAACAGACACCGCATCTATATGCTTGTGTTCTTTGTCAAGCATCTCGCGAAAATCCTTATACCGCTTTGCGTTGGGAAAACGCTTCACGGAGGCGGTGATCTGTCTGTCATCAACATCACATAAAATAATGATGTTGGCATTGGGACTTTTAGAAAACTCAGCAAGGTCGCTTTCTCCTTTTCCACCCGCACCGATGCCGGCAATGTTTAATTTATCACTCGGTGCAATAAATCCGCGGCCAAGCACATGACGCGGAACGATAAAAAAACCTGCTGCTGCTAACGAACTGTCGCGCAGGAACTTCCTGCGCGAATTATTGAATTGGTCTTTCTTTTTCATTTTTCAGAAATTAATAAATAAGAAAATTGTTTTCTAGACGCCGAGACTCCATCCGTTGCTGTAGGTTCTTTTCACAAACTGATTAGCATCGTCAAAATTGGTGATTTTCATATTTGGGCCATCCCATAATAATTTAATAAACCGACCGGGATAATTGATGTCATTGCCGCTTTTCTTCTGAATATCATAGCTGCGGATGGCGAGATTTCCCATCAGCACGCTTTCGGTAAGCGGACCGGCAATATCAAAATTGGAGCTTAGGTTTTTGGCTTTGTCCGTTCCGTATCCGGCGATCGCTGCTTCAACCCATGCCGCATAATGACCTTCATCTCCATTGGGAACACGCGCAACCGTTTGGGGAACTTTTACTTCATTTGTTCTTGATGTTGGCAGCAATTTCGGGTCAATTCCATAAGTACCGCACATCATGTTTCCTTTTGTACCATAAAAAACAGCGCCGTTTCCGCCATCTCCCATTACCTCATTCGGACCCAGTTCCTTGGGTCTTGTTGGTTGAAAGCCGCCATCCATCCAATGCAATTCAACATCCGGTTTACCGTTCTGTCCTTTGAAAGTTAGCGTGATGTGCGAAGCGATCGGTCCGCTGTCGGGGAAATATGCCTTATGCCAGTTCTCGATATATTTTGTCGCCACGCTGCATTCCGCAGAAATGGGATAACCAAGACCAAGCACTGCAAAAGCAGGAGCCATGATATGGCAGGCCATGTCGCCGAGTGCGCCAGTGCCATAATCCCACCAGCCCCGCCAGTTAAACGGAAGGACGCCTTCAAAATAATCTTTTTTCGGAGCGGTGCCGAGCCAGAGGTCATAATCTAATCCGGCGGGAATCGGAGAGGCAGCGGTAGGTCGCCCCACACCCTGCGGCCAAATCGGTCTGTCGGTATAACAATATATGGTATGTACGTCGCCGATTACGCCGGCGTTATACCAATCCTGCAATTGACGAACACCGTCGCCGGAAGCACCCTGGTTTCCCATTTGGGTAACCACCTTGTAGCGGTGGGCAGCCTCGGTGAGCATCCGCGCCTCGTAAATATCATGCGTTAATGGCTTTTGAACATATACATGTTTTCCCAATTGCATCGCCGCCATTGCGGCCACTGCATGCGTGTGATCGGGAGTAGAAACAGAAACGGCATCAATGTGTTTGGCTTCTTTGGAAAGCAGTTCGCGAAAGTCTTTATACCTTTTTGCGTTTGGGAATCGCTTCACGGAATCAACGATCTGCCTGTCATCGACGTCACACAAATAGGCAATCGTCGCCTTCCCGCTTTTGTCGAAATGATCAATATCGTCGGCTCCTTTCCCGCCGGCACCGATCGCGGCGATCATTAATTTATCACTCGGCGCAACGAAACCCCTTCCCAAAACATGACGGGGAACAATAAAAAAACCGGCTGTGGCCAGTGATGATGTTTTAAGGAAATCTCTGCGCGACTTGTTAAACTGATTTGTTTTTTTCATGAAGCAATTTTTTTTCTATGGCAATTAAAAATATATTCGGAAGCGTAATTTACGTCAAGAAGCTTTTACCGAAAAAAATAATTGTGTCTTACTGACACTTCCATGGTGAGCGCGGTCTGTCCGTCCACAGGCATTGCTCAAAAAAGATAAACCCCGGATATAACCGGGGTTGTGTAGAAAATTTATTTTTTCGGAGCCGCACGGATCCATTTTATTTGAGTGATTCCATTTCGCCCTTCACACGCATCGCTGACAAGGGTGAAAGCAATGGAATCCCCGCTAATGATGTAGGTATAAACGCCTTCAGCCTGGGGACACATGTATTGTCCGTCAAAATCGGTTATCGTCATGGTGTCTTTAGAAATTTTCAAAACCGAGCGGACAACCACATCTCCCGGCGTGTTGCTCACATAGAAAGTATCTTTTTGGAAATGAAGTGTCAGCGTATCATTTATCGGATCCCCGAAAAGACCCTTCCATGTCGTGTTGGCAAGCGATTGAGCATTCAATTTTACCGCGCATAACGAGAAAAAAATAACAGGCAGCAACAACAATTTTTTCATAAAAACAATTTGAATGATTATTAATGAGGAATTATTTTACGGAAATTAAATATACTTTTTTTAGTGATGCGACAAACCACCATTAAACCGGCAAGATTTTGAAAACTTTAAGCTTTATATTCACAGGTCGAGTTTTCTTCCGCCACGGTATTCTCTTTTTACAAACTGGTTAGCCGGATCAAAATTGGTGACCTTCATATTTTCTCCATCCCACAGGAGTTTTTTTCTACCTGGGAATTTTTTCTTTCCCTGTGCATCCGTTTCGCTGTAATTATAGCTGCGTACGGCAAGCGTACCCATCAGCACGGTTTCTGCCAGCGGTCCAGATTTATCAAAAGATGAACTGGTATAGGTCCCCCATCCTTTTTTGCATGCCTTCACCCATTGCTGCTGATGTCCCGGCGGACCGCCTTCCACAAATGGAAATTTTGACGGCGGAAGGTTGGTATGTTCCATCAGGCTTGTTGGCAATAATGTCGGCTTGCCTCCGAACAATCCCGCCATCAGTTTTCCCTTCGTACCTTCAAAAATTATTCCGCCGTCCACCCCTTCCATTTCTTCGTCGGGTAATAATTCATCCGGTCTTCTTGGTTTTATTCCCCCGTCATACCAAATTAATTGTGTGGGGATCATACCCTCTCTTTCCGGAAAATGGATGTAGGTGATCGATGAGGGCGGATAGCTGTCGGTATAAATTGCTTCTTTAAAAAATCCGGTGTATACCGAACCCACACTGCATTCTACGGAAGTCGGGTATTTTAATTTCAGGGCGCGGTAGGGAACATCAATAAAATGGCAACCCATATCACCCAGGGAGCCGGTTCCAAAATCAACCCACCCCCTCCATATAGCAGGCAAGTAGATCGGATGGTAATCACGTTGCGGCGCAGTTCCCAACCACAGATCCCAATCCAGTTCTTTTGGAATATCAAAGGTTCCTGTGGGCGTGGGAATCCCTTGCGGCCAAACCGGCCTGTTCGTCCAGACATGCACGGTGTGTACGTCGCCGATTATTCCCGACTGGATCCAGGTTTCTACTTTTCGGGTATCGTCACCACTGCTACCCTGGTTGCCCATCTGGGTGACTACCTTATATTTTTCCGCCGCGCGCGTTAATATTCTTGCTTCATAGATATCATGGGTCAATGGTTTCTCGCAATAGACATGTTTGCCCATCTGCATGGCAGCAAGAGCGACCGGCGCGTGCATGTGATCCGGCGTTGTCACGATCACGGCATCAATATGTTTGTTCTCTTTTTCCAGCAGGTCGCGGTAATCCTTATAATAAGGAGCGCCCGGCCATTGCTTTCTTGAATCAATCGCCATTCGATCATCAACATCACAAAGTGCCACAATATTATCTGAGCCGTTGTTATATGCAAGCGGAAGATTGACTCTCGCTTTTCCCCCGCAACCCACACCGGCGATATTCAGTTTATCGCTGGGCGGGATAAACCCTCTTCCCAAGACATGGCGCGGGACGATAAAAAAACTTCCCCCTGCCAGCGAAGCATTGCGAAGAAATTTTCTGCGTGAAAAAGCGGCCGATTTTTTTGACATGTGTATTTCCGTTATTAATTTGAAAAATTATACCAGCGAAGCCTGCAAAGTTATTTTTGCATTCAATACTTTGCTTACCGGACAATTTGCTTTGGCCGCTTCAGCGCTTTCTAAAAATTTTTCTTCTGTGATTCCCGGGACTCTCCCTTTTAATACCAGTTCAGACGACGTGATGGTCCCGCTTTCAATGGTGACCGTTGAAGTTACCTCGAGGGAATCGGCGACGACATTTGATTTTTGTAATTCAAAACTCAATGCCATCGCAAAACAACCGGAATGAGCGGCTGCTATCAATTCTTCGGGATTGGTGCCAACTCCTTCCTCAAACCTTGATTTGTATGAGTATTGTGTCTTGTTCAGTGCGGTGCTTTGTGTGGTTAAATTTCCGTTTCCTTCCTTTCCCGAGCCGTTCCAAACGGCAGTTGCTGTACGTTTCATGTAATTTGTATTTTTATTTGTTTAAAAAATTTTGCAATGATAATATCGTGGGACGATTTTGACAAAATCGACATCAGGGCCGGAACAATTATTGAAGTTAATGATTTTCCGAAAGCTAAAAAACCATCTTATCAACTGACAATTGATTTTGGTGAAACGGGGATAAAAAAATCATCGGCACAAGTAACTGATTTATATAAAAAGGAAGAACTTATTGGCCGGCAGGTAATAGCCGTAATCAATTTTGCACCCAAACAGATCGCGAACTTTTTTAGTGAGTGCCTTGTTCTTGGTGTGTACACTGATAAAAAAGAAGTAGTTTTATTGCAACCGCAGCAGGCGGTAAAGAATGGCGCGAAAATAGGATGAAGATGATTTCCCGCAGGTCATGCGAGACAAAAAACAGGACAGTCCAGGGCAGATTTCTTCAGGCAGGATATGCCGGAGTAAAATAAAATAACCTGATGAACATAAAGCCGGATTTTTATGCAACGTATTATCAGTCTCCGATAGGACTATTAAAAATTTCAGGAGCTGAAAATTTTATCAGCGAGATTCTTTTTATTGACAACATTGAAAAACCGCAGGGCGACAATAAAAAGAAACTGCCGCCGATAATCATCAATTGCATCGAGCAGCTCATCCAGTATTTTAATGGGGAAAGGAGGACTTTTGAATTTGCCCTGAATCAACAGGGCAGCGAATTCCAGAAAAAAGTGTGGAACGAATTGCTGGGCATTCCATTCGGCAGAACCATCAGCTATCTTGAATTATCCAGAAGACTGGGTGATACCAAGGCAATCCGCGCAGCAGCTTCTGCGAATGGAAAAAATAATATTTCAATCGTTGTGCCCTGCCACCGCGTTATCGGTTCTAAAAATGACCTGGTGGGATATGCCGGCGGAATATGGAGAAAAAAATGGCTGCTCGAGCACGAAGCAAAAATAGCTTACGGTGTACAAACGCTTTTTTAGCCATGCATGGCGGATGGCTCCCGGAAGCCGGTAGCAGCGAGAAGATAAGAATCAGCACCCGCTCCCCAGACAAAATCAAAATATGCCTGTCACCTAGTAGAAGATTGTCTTTTTAAAAAAAAGCAGCTGACAGGTCAATCAATTTGGCCAAAACGAGGGTTCGGTAGTCGTTGCGTCCCCACCGTACCTGCAATCAGCGCACTCAGGCGTAGAACTATTTATTCCTGCCGGAACCAGATTTACCGGGGTAACGAGTAAGGTATTGGCAAATACACTTAGATCACCCGTCGAAACAAGCGTGAGAAAACATGGTGGCGGGTATTGAAGCCAGTAACTGAAATCATTCCGGTTGATGAAAATTCTTTTTTGACTGACTGTTGAGGCGCCGATAAAACCAAGCACCGGTTCTGTGGGGTTGGTGAGGCAATGGATGTTGCCGGTTATTTGAGAAGGTTCCTGATCAAAAAGTGATCCCGTTAATTCTGTTGATGATTGCAATGTCTGCCAATAATTATATGCGTCCGGCGTGATGGCAAACTGCCTGACATTGATGCTGTACAAAATAAAGAGTTGTTCAGATCCCATGGGAATAAATTGGATGGGTTGCTGATAAATGATGTCCTGACTTAATTTTTCAGAAGTATTCACTATGATATTTGTTGAAGACTGAGTCTTCCAGCAATTATATATCTGGTCCTGGGCAGGGCGCGGAATTAATTGTCCATTGACATATTCCAACTCTGAATTGAAATAGGCCTGTCGCTGCCATGTTTGCGTAAAATCCCAGCGGTAGTACCTGGTATTGTTGGAGGGATCGTGTGTGTTCAGGTTAATGGAAAGTCCGCTGGAGTCCGCAATCCAGGTCAGGGTATCGATAAGGGGTGTCTGTTTTGGAACAATGGTATCGGAAATATATTCCCTGCCGTTATGGGTTGTGATCCTGAGCCGATAGGTTTCAGCGAAATTGAGATGTAATTGCGGGCAAAAATAAATACCATTTCCTTTCTCCTGCAGTGGATAAGTTTCCGAAGAAGATCCGATGATGCTGAGTTGTGCTTGCAGTTCAGGGATAAACGAAAAAGTTGTGTCGCTCAGCGTTTCTGAACGGCTGAGGGTGATGATGGTCGAATCATTTCCAATATTTAAGAATCCGTCAACCACTAAAAAACCATTATTGCCTGAAACTGCAGGCGGAATATAAGGTTGTCTGCAACCACCTGAAAAAAAAAGGATAAGCAGTACGAGATGATAAAATGAGCTATTCTTCATAAACCCGATTTGGAATAAGTTTACGGTTAAACTGATCTGCCTCTTTGATCAGTCAAATCAATGATGAACTGGAGAGCATATAAAAATAATTTTTTATCTTGATATGGGTGGGTCAACGGGTGCCGGTGAGGATATATTTATTCCATGCAGGCCGGAGCATGCTGTGCTCAATGATATGATGGTACATGCCGTCACCACTTCCATTTTTTTTGATTGCCTGGATTTGAACTTCCTCCTGCACCGTCTTTTGCCAGGGAATCATGTCCCTCACCAGATATTCACGCGCAAACTATCCGGCCGATACATTTTATCTCCGGGCTTCACGCCGAATGCTTCATAAAAATCCGGCACATTGACAACCGGACCATTTGTTCTTTCTTTTGCCGGCGAATGCACATCGGTCATTAACTGCGCGGCCAAAACCTCTTTTCTTTCCTGGTAGAGCCATCCATAAGCGTATCCCAGAAAAAAGCGCTGCATGGGTGCGAGCCCCCCGATCTTATCTCCTTTTTTATAGGCATCTGTTTTTTTGAACGCATCCACACCAATCAGAATGCCTCCCAGATCAGCAATATTTTCTCCCTGGGTTGCATCTCCATTGATGTGCATGGTATCAACGGGGTTGAATTCGTTGAACTCGCGGATGATTTTTTTCGCGCGTTCCGTAAATTGCGCCGAGTCAGCCGGCACCCACCAGCCTTTCAGATTTCCCTGGGCATCATATTGCCTTCCCTGGTCATCAAACCCATGAGTCATTTCGTGGCCAATGGTTGATGCTGCGGCGTAGCCATAGACAAATGCATCATCAAGTTCTTCATCTCTTTTGCCGGGAACAGCAAACTGCCCCGCGGGTAAAACAATTTCATTATTGCTGGCATTATAATAGGCATTATATGTTTGCGGAGTCATGTCCCATTCTGTTCTGTCAACGGGCTTTCCCAATTTGTTTACATTATGATCGAACCACCACTGGTTTGCCATTTCTTTGTTGATCACGTAGGACGTTTTTTCGATTTGCATAGCACTGAAATCTTTCCATTTGTCGGGGTAACCAACTTTTTTTGTCATCTTAGCCAATTTGTCAAGCGCTTTCTTTTTGGTGCTGTCACTCATCCAGGATAATTTCTCAATTCTCTCTTTGTACGCTTCACGCATGGCTTCAACCAGGTCGCTGTAACGCTGCTTTGCTTTTTCGTTGAAATATTCTTTTACAAACAACTGACCAAGCGCCTCTCCCATTGAATTCTCTTCAGCATCAAGCACCCTCTTCCATCTTGGCCTGGGTCTGGACGCACCACTTAGTGTTTTGCGATACTCAAAGTAATTGTTGAAAGTGGTTGAATCAAGAAATGCAGCAGAGGAAGATACGAGATGAAAGCGCAGGTAATTTTTCCAATCATTTATCCCGGCAGTTTTTAATTCGTGATTTAACGCCGCAAAAAATTCCGGCTGTCCGATTATAACGCTGTCCAATTTATTGATGCCAAGGTCTCTGAGGTATGATGTCCAATTTATATCCGGCGAAAGACCCTGGAGCGAGGCCATGCTCATCTTGTTATAATTCTTGTACGGGTCGCGCAGCTCGGCCAGTTTGCGCGAGGCCTTGGCCAAAGAAGTTTCCACCTGAAAAACTGACCGTGCGTTCCTGGTCGCGCCAATGCTGTCGTTACCCAATTGTTTAAACGTCCTGTAGAGATATTTCTGATACGCATTTCTTACTGCTACCGATTTGGAATCTGTATTGAAATAATAATCACGGTTTGGCATACCAACACCGCCCTGGAATAATTGATAAGCCATAAGCTCACTGTTCTTGTCATCCTGGGCTATGTATTCACCAAACAAACATCCGATCCCTTTTTTATGAAACGTTGCAGCGACATGCATGATATCGGGCGTGGAATTTATTTTGTCGATCAATGCAAAATTTTCTTTTAGGGGAGAGAGTCCTTGCTTTTCTATGGTCGCCGTATCCATTCCACTTTGCCAAAAATCACTGACCTTTTGTGAAATGGTTCCGTGTGCCGCATTATCTTCAATCGCTTTTTGGTTTACTTTTTTCAGCCTTTCATAAATATCTTCCTGCACCAAATTGGCAACGCCCCAGGCGCTTTCATCCGGGGGTATGGAGGTTCTTTTTATCCATCCGCCATTGGCGTAATTAAAAAAGTCCTGTGCCGGACTGACTGATGTGTCGATATCATCTGCAAGAAAATCCTTATCGGGTTTTGCTGACGAAGGTTGATTGCATGAAAAAAAAGCAAGCGCAAATACCATCCCTAAAAATGCCGGCAAGAGTTTCATAAAACAGTTATTGGTTAAATAATGAGCCGATAAATATATTGATTTTGCTGATGAGCGATATATTTTTTTGATTGTCGGGAAAGGTTGGTGATCACCGTCCGGCAACCAGAGTCATTTTATTGTTTCCTGTATCTTGCGGCTTGATTCATTGTTGAGTATGGATAATATTGAATTAACAGTCACAAATATAATCAGGGAAACACATGATACCGTTTCGGTTTTTTTTGAACCCGCCGGCAATAAAAAAATAATATATGAAGCGGGACAGTTCCTCACCTTTATTTTTCACCATCACCAGGAAGAATTCAGGCGTTCATACTCTTTTTCATCGACACCACTGATTGATCATTTTTATTCTATTACGGTAAAAAGAATTCCGAACGGAGAAATTTCCCGGTTTTTTACCGACAAACTGCAAATAAGCAGTAAACTGCTTGCGTTGCCACCTGCGGGCAGATTCACCATTTCCACTAATAAAAACTCCTCCAGGCAAATTTTTCTGATCGCCGCCGGAAGCGGTATTGTTCCAATTTTTTCCTTACTGAAAAAGATATTGCATGATGAACCTAAAACTCAGGTTGTATTGATC
>DATGFZ010000496.1:0-11054 GCA_035308805.1 Puia sp.
ATCCATTCCTTCCGCAACGATTCGAAATTTTTTTGCATGATCGGAATTATAAAAAGAAAAATGAATATTATTCTCACTGTCTGTTTGTAAATCAGGATTCCAGTAAAGGGTCTCGCGGTTATCGGGCATAAAAAATGAAGAATCTTTCACAGAATAGTCAGGGGAATAAAATTGTCTGGTTATGCTGTATCCATGAAAAATATACTGATCATAATTATGAGAAATATCGAGCGATTTAAATTCTCCAAACTCTTTTTTCAAGTATATAGCGAGTACGCCGATTGCGCCACCATTAAATGGAGCTATTGATGTCGGTGGGGCAATAAATCTGACCAAAGCAATCTCAGATAAAGGGATATCACGTACAGCTTGAATACTGGAAGGAACTTCATTTAAAAAAACATATGGCTCAGAGGTAACGGCCTCATCTTTTGAGCCACCACCATTAGTGCCGTTAGCACCAGGAGCCACTCGTTCATTTACACCATTTGTTGAAGCATTTATTTTGACTAATTCATTTTGCGCAGAATTTCGATAAGAAAAGTTAGGATGCTCTGCACTTCCGCCAATCTCGAGCCCTGGAAACCTCCCTTTCAAAAAATCAAAAAGAGGTAAGCTGTTCGGAGAAAAATTATTGATCATGTCTATATTATGACCAACACCCAGGTCAAACTCCGGGCTAACATATCTCTTAACGAGTAAGTCCGATTTAGTAGGAACAAATCCTCTAATAGTAATTGCCTTCAGGTCACCTTTCTTGTGTAAGAACTGCTCGCCTCTTTCATTATCTCTTTCAATATTTTGTTTTATGGTGTCCTCCAGTAATCCAGTAGGCATCAAATAATTTGAAGGTGTACTCAATGTGTCCATCGGATCATCATAAAATCGGACATGATAATTTTTATTTTTTTCTTTTTGATCTTGGAAAAAAACAGTTGATACCCCACGAAGGTTATATTCTCTTAAAATAAATCTGCCTGTTGTGTCTGGAGAAATAAAACCAATGAACCGGATGGAATCAGCCTGTTGAATGATCAATTTAAAAAGATGTTCCTTTTTTTCATGCATTTTGTAGCCAATTATTCTTCCCGCAATAAATAGGGAATCTTCAACAGGATATTTAAGTGCTACGGGCTGGTTACTTAATATTTGTTTCCATTCAAAATGTCTCCATCCGTTGGTAAGCATAACTAGATCCAAGGCATTATTTATGCTATCGGCATCACTTTTAAAATAGTAGGCAGGGTTATTTATGCGCCCTTTTAATTCACTGCTAAGTAATAAGGCTGAATATATATTTTCAGCAGCACTATTTTCAATTACCCTGTCTGCATCTGTCACAGAAACCGAAAGATTTGTTTTATCAATATTTTTATCCCCACCACCAATTTGAAGAGTAAATGACGATTTTGTTTTTGGTGCAAATGAAGTGGTATCTTTTTGTAACTGCAATTGCAACTCGTCTTTTTGATGGAGAAAAATAATTCTTTCTGCAAGTGGCAGCTTATTCTCATCAAAAAAAGTAAGGCGCAAAATGCCTGTTGTAAAACCCTTTTTACTGATATTGAAAAGATTAACTCCCGGTGAAAGCTCCAAAGCGTATGATGCCACTTTTCCGCTTTGCTGGTATGCAGCAAGAAATATATCGTGATATTGACCCGGCTCAGTCTGGTGATAAACAACCTTTATGGTAAAACCCTCCATGGTTTGTTCAATAATTCTAATGCTGATTCCGGATCGTTTTACTGTAGGCATTGAAATATTTTGTTCGCCATGATTAGGTAAATGAACAACTGCATAATAAGAATGCCTGGCTAGCGGATGAAAAGAAAATTTCCCCATTCCGTCATGAAAGGTTTTGAAAGAATCTACGAGGGTTTGTTCATCATCTTTTATCTCGCCATGCACTTCTACAGGCAACCCAAATTGATCTGTTGCCTTGAAAGCAACATTAGCGGTGAGGTTATCAATCATGTCGCCACCTTCGGGGAAAAATTGAACCTCATAAATCTTGTGTACTGACTTTATTTCTGGCTGATAACGGATTGTGTCCGATAAATTTTTTACATAAATAATTTTATGAAAAACTCCTGCTTCATCAAAATTCAGCATCCATGCAGTAAAACATCTTAATTGATAATTACTGGTCGCTAAATTTTCTGGCACCTGTATATCACCATGTGCATTTCCATTAACGAGCGGCAATTTATTTTGAATAATGATTTTACCATTGGAATCGATGAGTTGAACATGCACAATTTTACTAAGCGTGGCAGGCGTTCCATAAACTGTCGCGTATATTTTGTACCAGATGGTTTGCCCGGTTGAATAAACCTCCTTATCAGTCTGTACATAAATTTTTTCCTGGGGATATCTTTTATATTGAGTTTCTAAAGCCTGTGTGATTTGCGCATCAATACGATGGGAAATAATCAGCGCGAGGAGAAATGAAATCAGCATTCTTGTAAAGTGGCTAATTTTCATGGCAAGGTCAATTACAGTTGTAAGTTAGATTATTTCATATGATTTCAAATGTTTAGGAAGCTTCTTTGGGTGTCACGCTGGAATTTACTGTTAGAATTATACATCCACCACGGGAAAAAATAAAAATTAGATATATTCAATTCGGGAAATTTATTAATGTAAATCTATTTCCTGTGCTTTCTCCCATCCTGTTGGGTCTGCATCATCATTCAATGAGTTGGGATAAATAAGATGGCAATCGCCAATGACAGCATCCTCCAAAGATTTATCTGGTATATATTGCCCTGCTACACTTTCAAGATAGTATTCTTGTAGAAAGAAAGGTATAATAATAACTTTCTTGGTTACGACTGCCGAAGTTTCAAAATAGCCAAGTGCGACATCGTTACTATCTGTTGCATTATGGATATTTCCAACCAGCAATGAGGGGAGTGGGTCTAAAATACTACCTGTTCGATTTGTTTGTTGCAAGTATTGTTGCCAAAATAAATACATATCCTGATTTAATGAATATTGTTTTACTTCAACGAAATGTTTGCCAAACCAATAAATTGGAGAATAGAAAACGGGTTGAATAATTTCATTTCCATTTACCAATTTATCGGAGAGAACGTTTATTTGATTGGTAGTAATATATTGTTCGCAGAGTGCGAAACATGAACATGAATAAGGATCACCGCACTCTTGATAAGGAGGTAAACAAGCCTTTCCCCACGATTTGCGGGTTGTGTACCCCAAAGCAGTCCAACGGTAATAATTTTGAGCATCTGCAGGGTCATGAACATTGGCTGAAATAATTAGCTGTGTTGGTCTAACGTCGGTAATATAAGTGCTATCGTAAACAACAGAAATGCTATCAATGGGAGGAACAGGGTTTATTTTTTCAGGAGTTGAAACATATGTTTTTCCGTTAGATAAATAAATTTCCAAAGTATAGGTGCGCCCAACAATTCCAACAAAACTGGGATCATTACTTTGGTATGTCCCAGGAGACATTAAATTGCACAGTGTAGAATCACCGGCATCATCTTTAATAACAACTTTTGCATCGTTAATATAATTTTGATTTGAATCTATCCTCGCACTGGCATTAAGGAATTTTCCGGTGTAACTGAGTTTAATAGCGTAAGGAATTGAATCAGTAGTGACCAATCCTTCAAAAACCAAAATGGACGCACCTTCACGAATGGGAGGATTTATTCTTCTTACACAGGTAATACATAAAATAACGAAAAGGAATAAGTAATATTTCTGTAAATTTTTATTCACTATTAGGATTGGTTTCTATTAGGCGTCTTGAAATTTATTAACTCAAAGTCAAATTAATAATCACAATTTAGATCATTCTCTCTGCAATTTTCTATGTCCAAACATTTGCAGATTTTTGGAAGACATACTTGTATTCATTTGAATGGAGGTCATTTTCCCACCCGACTCCCGCCAACTCACTCCCATCTGTCTCTCCGTATCTCCGCCGCTTGTCCCGTATTTAGTTCCCCACTTATAGTAACCTACCCTTCATGCATCCAGGCTTCTCTTTTCTCAAAAAATTTCTCAGAAAAATTTCTAAAAATTTTCGATTAGATTCAGATAACGATGTGATTGTCCAAAATCCAGCAATAGTTTATTCTCTGGAATTCAGTAAATAAAATTCCTTATAAATTATTGATATTTATGATACTCTGTTAAATTAGGCAACCATCATTTTTAGCGCATATTTAACCAGAGAGGAGATCACCTCTCAATGCACTCTCGATATCGGAATGTACTTTAGCAAAAACAGGTATCATGAATAATTCCAAAAATTCAGTGGTTTTTTTTATCAATGAATTCGTTACCAGAATTCCGGGATACAAAATTGATCGAGTACTCGCTATCATGAAAAGTAAAAAATTAAATGTAAGCGCATACTATTTTAATTCCGATTACTACACCATCAAAAAAGTTCTTAATGAATCATCAACAAAACACATTCAAACCATATTGATTTGGGATTTCTCACAATTGAAAATCAGTTTTGAAAAACGTCTGTTTATTTTGAAACTCGCGTTACAGAAAAATATTTCGATCATCGAAATTTGGACTGAAATGGAATTAAAAGATAAAGATGGGAAAATTGATTACGATTGCCTGATTCGGTTATTGTTCACTCCAACCGATGGACACAAAGTTATCTCTATTGTGAGGAGGTTTTTGACGAATGCGGCTTAATTCACTTGTACCAGAGTTGAGAAAGGTGGGAAGTTTAACAAAATAGAACCTCCTTATTTTTCGTAATTATGTTACATTGAAATCCATTTCAATCAACACATCATTTCATGGGCTTGTAAATGAGAGTGAATCGGGAAATCCAAAGTCAAAAGGAAAAGAAGAAATGAATTTTACTTATGCGAAAAATATCCTTAATAATATTTGGTTGTTTTTTTTGTTGCGTGTTGCTTGCTCAAAGTTATATTTACAAGACTCTTGAAGTGAATTCTGTTTCTTCTAAAAACGACACCGTAAAATTAAATGTGCATAAACTTGGCAGTACAATCGTTCAGGATTTTTACAATGAACAGACTTCCATTTTTAAAAATGCTCCTGAACAAAGATTTTGGTGGATAAAGATAGCAGAACATAAAGAATTAATTGATTCACCAAGACATATTATGCGAGTAGTATCATGCCTCGCTATAGACGAAGACGGTTTACAATGCAACTTAGAAATTAGGATGTTTAAAGGGCTTGAGTACGATGAAATTCTTTCTTTAAGTTTCAAAAATTATTCGATAATCTATATATTAAAAAAAGTTGGTTAAAATCAAAAGGATTATGTGGTAAACAATAGCCGATGCAATGGAGTTTTTGTAACCAAAGGAATTAAACCAATATCGAGATTTCTCGAACATCCATAGGAAAATTAATTGAAGTTTCAAGCCATACCCTGTTCAAAAATTACTAAATTCATATTGCACCCCAAACGTCGATGCTAAAAGGTTGGGACAAAATTAATGCGACTATCATTACTAATACCACTATTGACAATTATTGCTTGCTCAACAAAACATGAAATAAAAATTGATTTGAGCGGGCACAGTCTAAAGTCAATTCCTGACAGTGTTTTTGATCAACATGATTTAGTCTACTTAAACTTGGGAGCCAGCGGGATAACATTTTACCCTCCTGTTTCTGTATTGGTTGATAGTGGTGCAAATCAGATCACAACGATTCCAAATTCAATTAACAAATTAACTAACTTAAAGACACTTATCTTAAATGCAAATAGATTGGTATCGTTGCCCGCTGGAATTACAAAATTGAAAAAGCTTGAAGTTTTAGACCTTTCATTAAATAAAGAATTAGATATTTTGAGAGAAATTGAAAAAATAAAGGAATTGCTTAATCTCAAACTATTAAAAATTGTTTTTGTAAAACTTGACCCTGATAGCGTCAACGTTGTAAAAAAATCTTTGCGACCAAGCATAAAAATAATATCGACAATTCCGGAATATATGGAAAATTTTAACTGAAATGTGATGAGATGCATATTTCTCAACTCATCAATATAATTGAATGGGCTACTTAAGGAGAAAATGAATTCAGATTTTGAACATTACTTGTATTTATTAGAATCCCATGGCTTTTATGATTGGGACAAAAAATGATTTGAAAAATATTTGTTTCTAAAACCAAAATATGAGGAATAAACATTTTTTTATTTGTTTTGTCATATTATTTTTCTTTTCCCGCACAATTGCCCAAAATAATATTGATAGTTTTGTATTAACATTACACAATAAGGATCTTAAATTTATTGTTGGGCTTATATTACCAAATAATAAAATCGATAAAAGCACTGGTCGAAATAGACCTCAATACTTGGGATGGTTTGTAACTTCTTTGGATTTTTTGGATATAGAAAAAAGATTTCAAAAATATCCATTTGTAAAGCGGTTGGTTGAGGCTTTAGATGATCCAGAAAGAGATTGGTATGCCAACTTAATACTTTTTTCGATTATTCAGGATCAATTTATGGCATCAGCAGTTAGACCTTTACTGATTGATTCAAAAGAAAAATGGTTAATGCGTAGTTCTGAAAGCACACCCGTTACAAATAAAGAAATGGATGTTGTAATGTGGAGAAACTATCTTTCAAGACTTTCTCAAAATAGTTCATATGATGACGATTAATTTTTTATGAAATTCTCATTTTTATTTCTGCTATTATTTTCCTGCATGAACAAAAATCAAAATGCAAGCAACAGTATGAATATTGTTAATGTAGAAGTCGTGAATTACTCCAAGAATGACAATATTATTGATAAATACAAAATAACAGATAATGCTGAGATTAGTAAAATTGAAGTTGAACTAAACCGACTTAAGCAAATGTCAGATACTCCAAATTTAAGAGCCAGTTTGGGTTATATTGATTTAATATTAAATTATAAAAATAATTCTCATAAACAATACGAAATAATCTATACTATTTATGACGGTGTAATAATCCAGGGGAGTAGCAATGGTTATTTAATGGATCGTTCATTTAAAAATAACAAGTTGGAGATGTTGGTTGTCCATTTAGTTCCTGCAAAAAGAAGATAAAATAATAAATTGAATCCCCGGCATAATATGCACTCAGGACAATAATAAAATTGTGGAAAACTTTTTCCAACTTTACGTAAAAAAAATAATGCCCCACCGATACCGAATTACTTATAAAGGATATTACCAAAATAGATTTTGAAGATATATTATCTACATGGCAATGGAAGATTGCAGATATGCACTCAGTAATAATGGTAACGGTGTGGGGAGATATATTTTTTGAAGATAATAACAAAGCAATTTTTTGGCTACAAACAGATGAAGGAAATTTAAGTAAAGTAGCAGACAGCAACCAGGATTTTCAATTGTTTTTAAAAGATGAAAATAAAATTGATAATTGGTTTTTGCCTCTACTACTTGAAAAACTTTATAATGCAGGCAAGATTTTAAAAGAAGATGAAGTATTTGGTTTTTTGAAGATGCCCGTTTTAGGCGGTGAATATTCAATTGAAAAAATTGTTCCCTGTTCGATGAGTGTGCATTTTACTTTTACAGGGGAAATTTGCGAACAAATAAAAGACTTGCCAGACGGCACAAAAGTTAATGTCAAGTTCAGAAAGTGAATTAACTTTACTACATGGCAGGCAAAGGAAAAAAGATTTAATTCTGAGGAAAAATTCGCTAATACTGATGGTATAAAAATAATCTCAGGATGTATATTGGGTTCAATAAATATCAGGTGTTTGGCAAAATAATAGTCTTGACCTTGATCTTTTCATTTTTGGGCATTTTTATTTATTTTCATCCTCCGTTAAGATTTGATGCTAAACCGCCTTTTATTATAATGATTATCCTACCGCTAATTGGTGTATTAATTCTTTTCATGTCAATCTTAATGACACTTCAATTATTTTTTCTTCCCAAGGGTGTTATTATTGACAATACGGATAAATCATTAACACTCAAATTTTTCTTTGCAAGACAATTTTCGATTCAGGTAAAAGAGATAATTAAATTCAATTCAGTTAGAGTGATTTCGCGTAAGGGACAAACTGCGTACAATGGAGTTATGATACACATAAATAATGGTAAAGATTATTTACTCGGGGAGTTTAACCTGGAACAATTTGAACCAATCCAGACATTTTTAGAAAGCAATAATGTTCAGTTTGCCGGAGATGAGAAATTTAGCTTTGTTTCTTATTTTATTAATTTTTTTAAAAACTGAACCAGAGGACTAACATTAAATGATTGTTATTTCGGTGAACATAGAAATTAATGAGTTAGCACCGCGGAGCACCTGTACCAGAATTGGGGAAAGGTGCGAAGTTTAACAAAATAGAACCTCCTCATTTTTCATAATTTCGAGCAATTGAAATTCAAACAATTATGGTCATCGTAGGTAATCCTAAGCCAAAGAAAAAACT
This sequence comes from Puia sp., assembly GCA_035308805.1. GTDB lineage: Bacteria > Bacteroidota > Bacteroidia > Chitinophagales > Chitinophagaceae > Puia. The sequence goes on from DATGFZ010000496.1 coordinate 8,442, forward strand.
ACAAAAGAAAAAATGAAAATCGTAATTGCTTTTGCACTCCTTTTATTATCTGCAAGGTGTTACAGTCAGCAAATGACTTACAAAGATTTAATTGGCGTTTGGCGTGGACATTGGGAAATTGATGATTCTACGAAACCTTATGCTCCCGGTTCATTAGAAGTTACCGATAGCGTAAATGCAGGTTGGCGACTTTGGACAAATCAATTGACAAATTTTACTTACACTTTAAAGAAATCAAGAACGTCTGATAAAACCATGTTTGTTATGACCGGCGTTAATTATCAGAATGATACTATAACAACATTAGCCTACCTCACGAAATGTGGAAATGATACTTTAAAAATTCAATGGTTGGTGAACACAGCGACTTTATCAAAAAAAGATACATCTCAATTTAAAAATACAGTGATTTTGGTAAGAGGAAAAGGGTTTGTAAACTCAACTGTGTCATTTTATAATTTTGATCTAGTTTAAGAGAAGCGGTGACGGCTCCATTCAAAGAGCAAGGCGCCGCTTCTCTTTTACGGTAGAATATCATAGATCTATTTTCATTCTGTTACCAAATATAATCTTAAGCTGCGATGCTGCGGTCGCCCAGTTTTGTATTGGCAAGGTCCATTTCTGGCTTATCCTCTCTGTTGCCAGGTATATCAATTTGAGAAGCGCCATGTCACTGGTAAATACACCCTTGTTCTTTGTCACTTTCCTGATTTGTCGATGATACCCCTCAATTGTATTTGTGGTATAAATTATCTTTCGGATTCCAGCCGGATACTTAAAATAGGTTGATAGTTTGGGCCAGTTCGTTTCCCAGGAAGCAATCACCATCGGATATTTCTTGTTCCACTTTTCTTTGAGCTTGGCTAGTTCATCCAGGGCTTGCGATTCATTATCTGCACGGTAAACCGGCTTGAGCTCAGTCATGAATGCCTTTTGGTCTTTGGTAGCTACGTACTTGAGGCTGTTGCGGATCTGATGCACCACGCAGCTCTGAACTTCTGTATTGGGGAATATCGTCCGGATAGCTTCTTCAAAACCCTTCAGTCCGTCAATGCAAATAATCAGTATGTCTTCTACGCCACGCTGTTTAAGATCATTGATCACGCCTAGCCAGAAGTTCGCGCCCTCACTGTGTGATACGTACATCCCCAGAACTTCTTTCCTGCCTTCACGGTTTATCGCAAGGACATTGTACACGCAACGCGTTTGGGTCAGACCCTCTTCCTTGACCTTGTAGAACATCGCGTCAAGCCACACAATACAATACAGGCTTTCCAAGGGTCGTTGTTGCCATTCTTTCACCAGCGGGATGACTTTATCGGTGATAGCGCTTAGCGTAGTAGCGGAGATCTCAGTGTCATAGGTTTCCTTGATGTGAGCGCTGATATCGCGAAGACTCGTTCCCAGGCTATAGAGTCCGATAATTTTGTCTTCAAGACTTTGGGCCATAATTGTCTCACGCTTCTTGACCATCTCCGGCTCAAAACTGCCCAACCGATCCCGTGGAGTTGTCACTTCAATATTACCTGATGATGTCTTAAGGATTTTCTTATTCTTACCGTTCTTGCGGTTGCCGGATTCACGTTCCAGGTCATCAAGGTGTCCTTCAATCTCGCCCTCCAGAATCGAGTTTAACATCTCTTGCAGAAGTGGAGCGAAGGCGCCATCCTTGCTAAACAAAGATTTGCCTGTCCGGAATTGTTCCTTTAATTTTTGCTTAGCTTTCTCGAAATCGAAAGGTTCTTGTTGTTCATTTTCCATAACGCTGTGTTTAAAGTTAAGATTTTAACTTTGACACAGTTTGGCTTACACTCTCAGTATTAACCCATAAGGTTATTCCTCTTTTTTAAAATCAATATGTGGATGTTTGGAAATAATTTCAAGTAAAATATCTGTCATCTCCTGCCCTAATGTATTTCTGCTTCGTGAAAAATTGACCCATTTAACTTCTACTTCTTCTTCATATTCATACACACCAAACCCCCCACGCAGCAAATCATTAAATGCATTTAGATTGTGACCTGTTTCCCATTTTAATCCTTTGGTCAAGAGTCTATCAATTTCTTTATAGAAAGATTTAATGCTATCAAAATGATTGCCATCAATTACGATTAATTGTTTCAATTTTTTATTTTTCTTTCGGCTAATTTACCAATATCCTGATTACTTCACAATTGAGTAGATGTTAACCCGTAGCCAATTGAATTTTTTTGTTTGTATTTTTAATGAATGCAGTTTCTTAAAAACTTTAAGCTAAAAAGATTTGTATTGGTGTTATTGTCAATAGCGTTCCTTACTTTCATTTCCTTCTTATTTACATTCAGCGCAGATGAGGGTTATCCAAACAATTTTTTTCTTTTTAAATTATTAGAATATTCTTTTTTTATATTCCGCTTCCCAACCCACGTTTTCTTCTGGAATTATATGGATGGTGATTGGTACTTATACGGGCTGTTAATCAATGTAATATTCTACTCTCTTTTAATTGAGCTAACTATTATGCTTATCAAAACTTTAAAAAGGAAAAGGGTTGAGTAGATGTTAACCCCTATTGGATTGAGATTAAAAAAAATAATTTTAATTTATTGCACTTAAATTCAAAAAAAACGCAAA
>DATGFZ010000497.1:0-6854 GCA_035308805.1 Puia sp.
AGAGTTTATCTTTCCACATTAAAATTTTCAAGATGCTGAAATCAATGACCGGCTTTGGAAGAACTGAACAGAATGTTGGCGATAAGACTTTTTTAATTGACATCAAATCGCTCAATGGAAAACAATTTGAATTGCAGCTTAAACTTCCTTCCTTTTTAAAACCATTTGAATTTCAAATACGCCGGTTACTCTCCGAAAAATTGGGACGCGGCTCATTGGATTGCTCGATCAGCCTCAAACAAACTGGAAGTGCAAAACCAGTAAGCATCAACACAGACCTCGCCAGATCCTATTACAAGGCCTTGTCTGATCTGTCCGCGGAATTAAAACTCGATCCGTCACATATATTAAGTACCCTGGTAAAATTGCCCGAAGTCATTACACCAACCGGGGATACACTTACTGATGATGAATGGCAGCAATTTGAAAAAATTATTTTGATGGCGATAGATGATTTGAATATTCATCGTTTGGATGAGGGCAGGTCCCTGGAAAAGGATCTCCGATTGCGTATAGAGAATATACTGAAGCAGCAGGAAGAAATTATAAAGCTTGAACCTTTACGGCAGCAAAAAATAAAAGAAGGGTTGATAAAATTGCTGGAAGAACACGCAGGCAAAGACAATTACGATCCCAACCGCATGGAACAGGAATTGATCTACTATATAGAAAAAATAGACATCAGCGAAGAACAGGTAAGATTAAAAAACCACTGCGATTATTTCATCAACATACTCGATGAAAATGACGAAAGCAAAGGGAAAAAGCTTTCTTTCATACTTCAGGAGATAGGCAGGGAAATAAATACCACCGGCTCCAAAGCATACGATTCGTCTATTCAAAAAAGCGTGGTGCTGATGAAAGACGAACTTGAAAAAGCAAAAGAACAAGTATTAAATGTCTTATAAAGATTCAAACTATAGGAACCAGGGCAAACGCTGAAGACTGACTACTGTTTCTTGATGGTTATGTCCTATGCTTTGTCTTGTGTTGTATTATCACTTAATTTTGTAAAAAATTTCGCGTTGAAAAAGAGCCCTTTATTTTTTCCGTTATTCTTTTTGATCTTTGCCACTTGCTCCCTGTCGCTCACTTCCTGTATTCCAACACTCGACGTTTTTGAAAGAGATGTGGTCATTCCAAAACAACAATGGCAAAGTACTTTTAAGCCTCAAATTGATTTCTCGATAGACGATACGACGTCGCTTTACAATATATATCTCGTGCTTCGTCATGCTGACGCTTATAACTACAATAATATTTGGATTAAAGCTTCCGTACAACAACCCGGCGATGCAAATGCAAGAAGTCAGCAATATAATGTTACACTCGCTACCAATGAAAAAGGCTGGCTGGGGAGCGGCATGGATGATATTTATGAACAAAGAATTTTAATTCAACCACAAACAAAATTTGCAAAATCGGGCGATTACCGTTTTACCTTGGAACAAATTATGCGCGAAGATCCTTTACAACACGTGCTCAGCGCAGGCTTGAGAATAGAAAAAATCAAATGAATGGTAAGCAGGCTTGGGAATTTTTTTGCTTTCCGCAAATGACAATTCTTTTCAACATGCCATCAGGAGTGCTGGCTGCCATTGCACATTCGGTTTGCAAAAACCGGACTCGTAAAAATTGCATAAATCTCCCCTGGCTTATCGGGACACGGAAAAATAATTTATTCTCCTCCGCGTTTTTGTACATTGCATGGGCTATCTATTGACCAATGATCATTCACTAATCGCCCCATGTCTTTAAAAAGAAAAAATTTAGCTATTGCCACAAGCGTTTACTGGTTTTTACTGTTTTATATTATCGCCGCACTTGTATGGTGGTTCATTGCGTTACAAGACCAAAATAACAAAATGGCTTCTTACAAATTCATTCAGTTAAAATTGGATGACCCGGAATATCTCATTAAAGCAAATGGTATATTGGAAGAACAAAATCTCAAAACCGCGCAGTACATCGGCGAAGGGAGTATTTTCATGCTGGTTATTTTAGTTGGAGCCATTTTTGTTTATCGTGCCGTGAGAAGACAAATCAATCTCCAGCAGCAACAGCAAAATTTTATGATGGCGGTAACGCACGAATTAAAAACACCAATCGCCGTTGCCAAACTAAATATGGAAACTCTTCAGAAATATGATCTTGAGCCCCTGCAAAAACAAAAGTTCATCAACGCTGCGTTACAGGAAATGAACCGGCTGAATGCTTTGGCAAATAATATCCTCGTTGCGTCTCAACTGGAAGACAGCAAACAGAAAGTGACCAAGGAAAAAATCGATTTCTCCGCACTCATTCAAAATGTCGTAAACAATGCGGAGAAAAATTCTGTTGATAAAAAATGGGATTTAAGCATTGAGCCGGAACTGTTTATCACCGCCGACGGCTTATTGCTGCAAATGCTGGTGAATAATTTGATAGAGAACGCCTCAAAATATTCTCCGAAAAACTCAACGATAATCGTAGAATTAAAAAAACAGAATGGGAAAACCCTGTTTTCAGTCATCGATGAGGGGCCGGGCATCCCGCAACTGGAAAAGAAAAAAGTGTTTGAGAAATTTTATCGCATTGGCAATGAGGCAACACGTTCTGCGTCTGGCACCGGACTTGGATTATATCTTTGCAAAAAAATCGCCGACTATCACAAAGCACAAATAAATGTATCCGATAATTTACCAAGCGGAAGTATTTTTACAGTTGTGTTTTAAATTTTCTTCTCAAAACGGTGCATCATGGCGTTTTTGCTCCGTTGCGGGATTTTGTTAATTTCTTAGTATGCCCACTGAAAAAAAATTATCCATATTGCTGGTTGAAGACGAAGAAAACCTGCATGAAGCGTTAAAATTGAATTTGCAGATGGAAGGTTATGACGTGAGTTCCGCATATGACGGAGCCAAAGCCCTGACCATAATTCAGCAGGAATATTTTGATCTCATTATTCTCGATGTCATGTTGCCCGGAGCCGATGGAATCAGTGTCGCGGAAACCATGCGCCTTCAAAATATGGATTCGCCGGTGCTGATGCTCAGTGCAAAAAATACCAGCGCCGATCGCGTAATGGGGTTAAAAAAAGGCGCTGATGATTATCTTACCAAACCCTTTAATCTAGAGGAATTATTGCTACGCGTTCATAAATTGATTGAGAAAAACAAGAAACTTCAACAGAAACATTCTTTAAGCGAGACATATTTTTTCGGGAAAAATAAAATTGATTTTAAAGCGCAGGAAGCAGTCAATAAAAAAGGACAAACCATTCAACTTAGTAAAAAGGAAACAATGCTGCTCAAATTATTAATTGAAAATAAAAACGAAGTTGTTCCGCGGGAAAAAATTCTGCAAACCGTTTGGGGGTATAATGTTTACCCCACAACAAGGACCATTGATAATTTCATTCTTAATTTCCGCAAGTATTTTGAAATCGACAGCAAAAACCCCAAATATTTTCATTCAGTAAGAGGCGTGGGATATAAATATAGCGAGTAAAGCAATCACCATGCTGACCTCTCATTTTATGAAAGCTTGTTCAGCAAATTTTCTGTTTCCTGTAAAAGTTGTTGACCGTTAATTCCGCTGTAATCAGGAGTATACAAATTCATTGCGCATTTGTTGAGAATGTCCGCCAAATGAATGATATCATGCTCGTTCCACCCGCGGAGCTGCAACTGTTTTATAACATTATGTTTATTCAATTCGCTGCTGCGGATTTGGAGTTTATCACGCAATTCATTCCATGCTGACCGATTCAGCTCCTCGTAAAAGCTTTTATAATCAGTATATTCTAAAAACCTCTTCGCCCTTAGCAGCGGATCCAATTCTTCCGGCGAAAGAACGGGTTTTTCTTTTTCTAATTTAATTGCCGCTTGTTTTTCAGCTTCATCTTTTCTGTGTTTTACATTTTGTTTCCATAAATAAACACCTACCGATGAAAGAATGATCAAAGCAAAAATCCACTCGAGATGATCCTGCAAAAAAGTTTTAAACCTGCTTGTGTCCTCTTGATTCGATGAATCAGGTATGTCATTTTTAGTTGATTTGGCTTTTTTGTTTTCTGCGGAAGCATAAAAATTCAATGCTTGTGTTTTTGCGGTTCTATAACTGTTCGTAGCCGGATCAAAATAAGAAAAATCAATGGCAGGAATCGTAAAGTCGCCAGACTGTTTCGGAGAAAACGTATATTCAAAAGTCTTTGAACCAGCCATGGGAGCAATTGTTTTATCAACATTCTCTTTTGCAGTGGCATCGTATCCCTCAATTGTAGCAGGCCACGCTATTTGAGGGGCATTGATGATCGGCAAATTGCCACTTCCTTTTACGGTTATTTTCAAAGTTGCCTGGTCATGTGCAGCAATTTTTTTATTTTCAACCATGGCGCCTACATTAAAGCTTCCTACGGCGCCGCTGAAGTCCGCCGGTTTATTTTTTTCCGGCAAAGCCTCAACATCAATTTCTACAGGTTTGCTGTTGAGCGTAATGTGTTGTTGGATCATGTTGCCACCTTCTTCGTCGGAAAAATTGTTAAAAAAATCATCCAAAAGATTATTGTGATGACGCGTTCGCGGTTTTCCTTTTACAAAATAAACATCGTTATCAATTTGTACCGGATCGAGTTGAACAGTTCCCGATTCAAGCGGAATCAATTGCGCTTTTCGAATGACATGAACTGTAAATCGTCTGCCATTTACCGTTTCAAAAGTAGGCGCGTTTTTGTTTGGATCGATCATGTCATAAACGCTAAAACCATTCATGGACGGAAGCTTCGTCACTCTTGATTCTGACCGCAGACAAGAATACAATTTATATGTTGCAACGATCGGTTCGCCTACATAACATTTGTTTTTGCTCACCTGAACTTTTACAAATAAATTTTTCTTGATGACATCGGAGATATTTTCACCGGGTTTCAAAATGTATTCTTTGTTTTCCTCTTCCGCTTCATCGGGCCATATCGGGTGGAAAAATGGTTGAATATTATTGTTGTTTCGTGCATTGCCCGAACTGTTTGTCGTAACGTTTATTGAAACCGGATTTGATCTCATTTGTTTGCCGTCAACATTCGCCGTTGCGCCGGCTATCGTAAATTTCCCGGTTTTTAACGGCTGCAACACATAGGAAACAGACTGATATTGCGAAATATTTCCGTTGATATTGCTCATGCCACTCGACTGGCTTGGCCCTTCCACCGTTTGAAAATCAGGAAAAGATGGCGGAGAGAACTGATCAATCTGCTTTGCATTGGAAATAACAAATTGAACCTGAACATAATCGCTTCGTCCAATTTCATTGCTGCTGACAACTGTAACAAATTTGAGCTGCGCAAATGCACCCAAAGCCTGACCAGTTACCAACAGCGCAAGAAGAGAGTAGCGTAAAGTTTTAATAATAATACTCGATTTTAACGGTTTATACAGTTTCATTTCATCGGTGTCTTTACTCACTTTTGTAAAATACAAATATAAAATTTGATTGGTTCAAAATATTAACTGAAGCGGGTTAAAACACAGTTAAGATTTAAGCTAAAGATCACCCAATTGTGGTCGTAAAATAATATCCTCCACACAAGCCTGCGGCGATAACTGCGACGCCGCAAAAACCATATTGGCTACATCCATGGCTTCCATCAGCCTGTCGGGGATAACACCAGCTGCAGCCCAGGAATCAGTATAAACAGCACCCGGATAAACGCCGGTAACTTTAATTCCGTGCGGTTTCATTTCTTCCCGAAGATTTTGGGTAAATCCCGACAATGCAAATTTGCTGATGCTATACGATCCGCCATTTTCATAAGCCTTTAATGACGCGATGGAGCACATGTTAAAGATATGCCCGCTCTTTTGTTTGATCATTTTTGGCAATAAGGCCCGCGTAATATGATATGCGCTGTAGAGATTGGTCTCTATCATTTTTTCCAGCACGCCGTCTTCTTCTTCAGACACATTTCCCGGTAAAAATGATCCCGCGTTATTGATTAAAATATCAATCGAGATATTGAGATCCAAGATCCATTTGCCAAAGGAAATTGCCTGTTGTTTATCTGACAGGTCGAACGATTTCGATTTAATCCTTATGCCCGGAAATTTAGTCTGTAATTCTTCCAACGCCCTGTACAGGGATATTTCATTGAAAGAAGTAAGATAAAGATCATCATTATTTGAAGCGAATTTTTCTGCCATTGCTTTTCCCAATCCACGTGAAGCGCCGGTGATTAAGACATTCTTACCCCCCTGAACCTTGAAGGGGGAATTTTGAGCACTCATAATTATTTATTAGTTGTGTAATTTGCAAACTTATGACGAATAATAGAATTAATTCCTCTCAACAGCATAAGGCTTATCGACACCTATTTTTTGACCTTGATCATACCATTTGGGATTTTGAAGCAAACAGTAAACAAACATTACTGCAAGTCTTTCACGAATTGAATTTAAAAGACAAAGGTGTTGATGATTTTGAGCAGTTTCATAAAAATTACCTTGGTCATAATGATAAATTGTGGGAGCGTTACCGCAACGGTTTTATAAAAGTAGATGAACTAAGATGGAAACGCATGTGGCTTACCCTCCTTGATTTTAAGAATGGTGATGAGAGCCTGGCAAGGGAAATGGGTAATATTTTTTTAGAGCTCCTTCCAACAAGAAAGATATTATTTCCCCATGCAACAGAAATATTAACCTACCTCACCGGAAAAAAATACCAGCTTCACCTCATTACCAACGGTTTTGAGAAAACGCAACACAGCAAATTAAAAAATTCGGGAATAGATAAATTTTTTCTGGAAGTAATCACATCAGAAAGCTCTAACAGTTTAAAACCACACAAAGAAATATTCGATTACGCCCTTTCCAAAACGG
>DATGFZ010000498.1:0-7666 GCA_035308805.1 Puia sp.
TCGCGATGCAGAGTTGGCTAAAAGATTTTGCCTATAGAATACGCATCGAATGGTGGATATTTTTATCAGCAGGTATTTTAGCGGCCCTGATCGCATTATTGACGGTATGTTTCCAGGCGATAAAGGCTGCGGTTGCAAACCCGGTGAAATCATTACGATCAGAATAGCAGGTGGTGGGTGGCCTATAGAAATAGCTTACCTGGAAATTAAGTCTGCCAGGACCATTAAAATCGGGACTGCAAGGCGAAGCTTTATTATAAGCTGCTCGTATTAATCGGGTCAACATGGTAAGAGCAGGATAAACTGTTGGTCTTGAGCAATGAGTGATAAGCTTTTGTTCAGGTTCAATACCTAAAGTCCCTTGGCTTTGATAATTTATTTTTCCTTCTTTTGTAACCTTTTTATTCGGCGTTACGTCGCAATTTTGTGCTACAATCATCCAGGTGAGCGATGGTCAGAGCCTGATTTTGGTTTGTTAAACCCGCTAAAAAAATTATCGGATAAATCAAAGCCGATCAGATTTAAATGAAGGCTCTGTCAATTTGATGGCTGGGAATGACCTAGGAAAAATAATAATTAACTTATACCTCCAATAAAGCGTACATTAACATCTTCCATAAAAAAATTGCCATGTTCAAAAATTATATAAAAATCGCCTGGAGAAATTTGTTGCGTCACAAAACATTCTCTATTATTAATGTGATCGGACTCGCAATGGGCTTGTCCTGCTTTTTGCTCATATCATTATATGTACTCGATGAATTGAGTTATGATAAGTTCAATCCAAATGCGGATCGCATCTATCGGATTAATTCAGATGTTCGTTTTGGCGGCACTGAATTGAATTCAGCTTTATCATCGGATATACACGGGCAGATGATGAAAAAAGATTATCCGGAAGTGGAACAATACACACGGATCTATAACAGCAATGGCAGCAAGTTTATTAAGAAGGGAAATTCTTACATTAACGAACAAAAAGTGGCCCATGTTGATTCAACTTTTTTTGAAGTGTTTGCTTTTCCTGCTATTTCCGGAGATACACGCACTGCGCTCAATCAACCGAATACAGTTGTACTAACAGAATCTGCAGCAAAAAAATATTTTGGCACGGCAGATGCTGTAGGTAAAACCATTGAAACAAATGATAAAGGAAGCACCTTATATAGAGTGACGGCCGTCATTAAGGACATGCCACACAATAGTCATTTCAATTTTGATTTTTTATTTTCCATGAAGAATGTAGATTATCAATGGGGTCAATTTACCAGCTTTAATTTTCATACTTATTTATTGCTTGCAAAGGGAACAGACTACAAAGCGTTCGAAAAAAAATTTGATTCGTACATCAACAAGTACATTCTGCCTTTTGTGCAGCAGTTTGTGAAAATAAAAAGCATGGATGAATTTAGGCAAGCGGGCAATAAGCTTGTTTTTTCTCTTACACCACTTACAAAAATTCATTTGTATTCAAATCTTACTTATGAACTGGAGCCAAACGGAAATATACAATTTGTGCTTATTTTTTCTATTGTTGCGTTGTTTATTTTAGCGATAGCATGTATCAATTTTATGAATCTTACTACAGCCCGCTCAGCCAATCGTGCACGGGAAGTGGGTATAAGAAAAGTATTGGGAACGGAGCGCAAAGAGTTGATGTTACAATTTCTCAGCGAGTCAACGCTGATGGTATTTTTATCATTGATTATCGGAGTTTTTATCGCCTGGTTGGTGTTGCCGCTTTTTAATAATGTTGCCATTAAATCCATGCACATTGGCAGTCTTTTTTCACCGCTGATTTTGCCATTGCTTATTGCACTACCATTTGTTGTTGGATTGCTCGCTGGCAGTTACCCGGCATTTTTTTTATCCGCTTTCAAACCTATTGAAGTTTTAAAAGGAAAATTAAGATTGGGTGGTAAAAGCAGTAGTTTAAGAAGCATGTTGGTTGTATTTCAATTTGCCACTTCAATTTTATTGATCATCGGAACAATTGTCATTTATAAGCAACTCAATTTTATTCAAACAAAAGACATTGGCTTTAAAAAAGACCAGGTGTTAATAATAGATGGTGCATATTCTCTCAAAAATAATGCTGACGCATTCAAAAATGACATCCTACAAATCAACGGAGTTTCCAGTGCTACGCTGAGTGCATATTTGCCAGTTGACAATTCATCGCGAAGTGATAATAGTTTTTTCCGGGATCCAACAATGGATCTAAAAAATGGATTGGACCTGCAAGTGTGGACCATCGATTATGACTATATAAAAACCTTAGGTATGGAAATTATTCGCGGAAGAAGTTTTTCTAAGGATTTTGGAAGCGATTCAACCGGGGTGGTTATAAATGAAACCACAGCAAAACTCTTGGGTTATTCCGATCCAGTCGGAAAAAAAATCTACAGACTTGATAAAAACAATAAACCTGTTTCTCTTAATATAATTGGGGTTGTAAAAAATTTCAATTTCGAATCTTTGCGCCAGGATATCGGTCCATTATGTTTACTTCTCGGTCAGAACAATGGACTTGCTATGTTTAAAATAGGTACAGGAAACATTAATAATCTTATCGGTCAGGTAGAAAATAAATGGAAAACAATGGCGCCGGGAATGCCGTTCAGCTACCGTTTTTTAGATGAATCTTTTAATGAAATGTATCGCTCTGAACAACGCGTAGGAAAGATTGTGCTTACTTTTTCAGTACTTGCCATCTTAATTGCATGCCTTGGTTTATTTGGCCTCGCAACTTTCATAGCAGAACAAAGGACAAAAGAGATCGGCATTAGAAAAGTATTGGGAGCAAGTGTCAGCGGAATCGTGCAACTTCTTTCAAAGGATTTTGTAAAACTCGTTTTTATTGCGTTTATGATTGCAGCGCCAGTTGGCTGGTACTTCATGCACAAATGGCTGCAGGACTTTGCTTACAGAGTAAACATCAGTTGGTGGATATTTTTATTAGCAGCGGGTCTTGCCATTTTTATTGCGTTGGCAACGGTAAGTTTCCAGGCAATAAAAACAGCGCTAATGAATCCGGTGAAAAGTTTGAGGACTGAATAAAATTGCTTGGGTACAGATTTGAGTGAAATTACGACCGGCCTGATCCCTGGGTCGGTGCAAATTTTAAATATATAAATGTATTATTCCATCATCAGGACAACGATCAGCATACCTGTATAGTTTTTCCCGGACGAGTCACACTGTATCAAAAACGAACACCCCCTGTATCAAAAACGAACTGATTCGTATATTTTAGACCGCTATTATACTGTAAATCATTCACATTGCTTCCGGCACATCATTGGGATATAGTCGAACATAATTTCCTGATGAACAAGGAAGGTGTCTGGTATAATAGATCGCCTGAATTAAGGATATATTGAATTTAAAAAACCGGGGATAAATGCCGGGAAGAAAATAATAACTAAATAGCAAAGAACAACAATTGACAGGACATGGTTGAATTAAAGAAATCATATACCGGATACCAGACATCCTAAATGCTTTTTTATGTTCAAAAACTATTTCAACGTCGCCTTCAGAAATTTATGGAAGAATAAAATATTTTCTGCAATAAATATTGTCGGACTAGCCATTGGAATGGGTGCCTGCATCGTAATCATGCTTTTTGTTTATTATGAAAAAACCTTCGATAACTTCCATACAAAAAATATTTACCGGCTCAATGAAGTACAGAAATTTCCCGGGATGGTTTCATCCCAAAAGGTCGCGTTGTCAATGTTCCCGATGGGACCAACGTTGCAAAAAGAGTTTCCTGAAATAAAAAATTTTACAAGAATAAACTGGCAGGCAAAAGTCGAGATATCTTATAAAGAAAAACGAGTTTATCTTCCTCAGACTTTTCTTGCGGATTCAACATTTTTTCAAATATTCGATTTTAAATTAGTAGAAGGGGACAAGAACAAAGTTCTTGAGAGACCGAACGAAGTGGTAATTACCCGGGAAACTGCTGAAAAATTATTTGGGAAGGCAGATCCGCTCGGAAAAACAATTTTTCATTATGGTGATGATACTTCGATGTTCACCATAACGGGAATTGCGGAAAACGTTCCGCAAAATTCACAATTGCAGTTTGATGCGGTATTTTCTTTCAGCACCATTTATGGTACTCGCCCTAAAATGATGGATAACTGGGGTAACAACTGGCTCGACACCTATTTAGAACTGGCACCAAAAACCAATATCACATCACTTGAAAAAAAATTTCCGACCTACCTGAAAAAATATATGGCTCAGGGTGAGGGGTGGAAAAATTATGAATTGTTTCTTTTGTCGCTAAAAGACGTTCATGCAGGCGCCATGGACATAGGGTTGGATTATCTTAACTTTCAAAAGTTCGATAGGAAATATACAGCGATATTTTTCACCATTGCCTGGATAGTGTTGCTAATTGCTTGCATAAATTTTATGAATCTTTCTACAGCGCGATCTGCTGAAAGAGCCAAGGAAGTTGGGGTTCGAAAATCTGTCGGAGCACAACGATGGCACCTGTCTGTGCAATTTTTAAGTGAAGCGGTTTTATTGTCATCAGTGGCGTTGGTACTAGCCATAATTTTTGCTAAACTATCTTTGCCGTTTGTGAATAAATTGAGTGAACGAAATCTTGCATTACCATTGAGCAATGTGTGGTTAACGCTTGCGATTGTTTTTGGCACGGTGGTCATTGGAATTATTTCTGGTTTGTACCCCGCTGCCTATTTATCATCTTTCCAGCCGGTAAAGGTCCTGAAGGGTTCAATTCAAACCGGTAAAAATAAAGGGTTATTGAGAAACATACTCGTCGTTTCGCAATTCAGCAGCGCCATTTTTTTAATGATCGCTACCATTTTTGCAGTAAAGCAGCTGCGGTTTATGGAAACACAGGACCCCGGTTTCAGACGTGACCAGGTGGTAACAGTTCCGCTGAATGAAATTACTAATAGAAAATATGATGTACTAAAACAAGATTTATTGAGCAGCAGCATGATCACCGGAGTTACCGCAGCCCAGGATATTTTGGGAAGTCATCTTGATCAATCCGGAATAGAATTTAAAGGAGATGGACCCTTGCGCAATCTTACTTCAACAAGATTGATTGTTGATCCTGATTACCTAAAAGTTTTTAAGATTGGACTATTATATGGAAAGGATTTTTCAAATGACAAAACCGAAAATGGAAAAGAATATATTATCAACGAAGCATTGGGACAAGAATTATTAAAGGATAATCCGAAGGCGACGTTTTCATCATTGCTGGGAAGACATTTTGGATTTGATTCTGCCGGATACATTGTAGGCATAGCAAAAAATTTCAATTTTAATTCACTGCATTATAAAATTGAAACCATGTTTATGTTCAATCAAACAAAATTTGGTTTCAGTAATATATCTGTGAAAATAAATGGAAGTAAAACAAAGGAAGCTCTCGATTACATTCATTCAGTCTGGCAAAAAGATTGCCCGGAGCAACCTTTCGAATATCAATTTTTGGATGATCATTTTGCTGAAGTTTATCGAGCGGATTCCCAAGTAAGCAGAATAGTAGGTGTATTGGCAGGGCTTGCCGTTGTTATATCCTGCCTCGGACTATTTGGACTTGCATCTTATTCAGCTGAAAAAAGGATCAAAGAAATAGGGATAAGGAAAGTGCTTGGAGCATCCGTACAGAATGTAGTGACGATGCTTTCAAAAGATTTCTTAAGACGGGTGTTAATCGCAACTGTGATCGCGTGGCCGCTTGCTTGGTGGGCAATGGATAAATGGTTGCAGGATTTTGCCTATAGAATAAATTTAAGTTGGTGGGTTTTTGCGTCCGCTGGATTTTTAGCAATTATGATTGCCCTGATCACAATCAGTTTCCAAGCAGTAAAAGCGGCATTGGCAAACCCGGTGAAGAGCTTGAGAACGGAATGATAATTATTAGTGGAACTGTGAATTATACAAATCCGAAACCATCAAACATATATCAGTAATCATAGCTTATGTTTAAGAATTATTTCATCACTGCACTCAGAAATTTTTGGCGAAACAAGGTATTTTCAATCATTAATATTTTGGGATTATCAATTGGCATCAGCTCGGCGGTTGTTATTTATCTCATTGTGCATAATGATTTCAGTTTTGACAAATTCGAAAAAGATGGTGATCGCGTTTACAGGGTTGTAACAGACATGAAATTTGCAGGAACGCCGTTTTTTTTCTCAGGAGTCCCTTCGCCGATGGCAGAAGCCATGAAAAGAGAAGTAACCGGCTTAAATGAAGTGGTTGCTTTTCATGAATTTAACGGAGAAGTAAATGTTTCTGTATCAAAGAATTCAAATGATAAACCGCATGTTTTTAAAAAACAAGAAAATACAATTTTTGCCGACACTGGATATTTTAAACTTCTTTCATATCAGTGGATTGCAGGTTCTCCGGGAAAAGCAATGCAAGAACCAAACAAATTGGTGCTTACCGAAGAAAAAGCAAAATTGTATTTCCCTTCATTAAATTATAGTGACATAATCGGCAAACAAGTAATTTATAATGATTCAATTATAACAACAGTTACAGGCATTGTAAAAAACTTATCTGAGAATACGGATTTCAAATACAAGGAATTCATTTCTGAATCCACAATTCCGAACAGTGGTTTAAAAGATAATTATTCCTGGAGCGAATGGGGAACTGTCAGCAGCGGTTCTCAATTGTTTTTAAAACTTGCCCCCAATATTTCTCCGGCGGGAATTGAATCACAATTGAAAAAGGTGCTGGCAAAAAATAATAAAAATAGCAATAAAGACAGTAAAAACACAACTGTATATCGCCTTCAACCTTTAGACGATTTGCATTTCGACGCAAAATATGGAACCATTGGCGATCGTGTTGCCAATAGAATTACGCTATATGGATTGCTTACGGTTGCAGCGTTTTTATTATTGCTTGGCTGTATCAATTTTATAAACCTTACTACGGCGCAGGCTTCACAGCGGGCAAAAGAAATCGGGATACGCAAAACAATGGGCGGTTCAAAAAGTCAGCTCATGCTTCAATTTTTAAATGAAACTTTTTTTATCACCGTCATCGCAACAATATTATCGATTTTACTCACTCCGGTTTTATTAAAGATTTTTGGAGATTTTATTCCGAAAGAATTGCGTTTTGATTTGTTGCATCAGCCAGGTCTTATTCTATTTTTGATAGGCTTGATGATCGTTGTAAGTTTTTTTTCCGGATTTTATCCTGCGCTTATTTTATCAAAATATAATCCTGCCTTGGTATTGAAGAACCAGACATATAACGGAACGGCAGTAACGCGGAAAGCTTTACTGCGAAAGTGGTTAACCGTTTTTCAATTTTTTATTGCACAGGTTTTTGTAATGGCAACTGTTGTTTCTGTAAAACAAATCAGTTACATGGTGAATAAAGACATGGGCTTTAAAAAAGATGCTATTATTTTTTTTAACGTGCCTTTCAACTTTAATAATTTTCATAATTCGGATCCTAAACGTTATGTAATGCTGAACGATTTACGGAGTATTTCAGGAATAGACATGATCAGTCTGGGGCAAGGTGCACCATCATCAGGCGGATGGTCAATGCGAACGATGACCTTTAAAGACGGGAAGAGTGAAATCGAAACTGATCTGCGTATAAAAGAAGGAGATACAAATTATCTCAAACTATA
>DATGFZ010000499.1:0-13961 GCA_035308805.1 Puia sp.
CAAAATCTATGCAAGAATTCAGACCACTATATGTTCAGCTCTACATTTTATCCCCTTAATTATATGAAGCAAAAAAGTGTTTTCTCATTAAAATCAAATCATATTAAATTCCCCAAATCTCCAACTGGTTTTCCAGGGCTTGATGACATTACAACTGGAGGATTACCGAAGGGTCGTACTACATTACTGTTGGGTAATGCCGGATGCGGAAAAACCATTTTCGCCATGGAATTCCTGATAAATGGGATTAAACTATTTAATGAGCCTGGGGTATTCATGTCTTTTGAAGAAAAACCGGACGAACTGGTCACGAATTCGAATTCCTTTGGGTTTAACCTGGAGAAACTCGTTGATGAAAACAAAATGTACTTGGAGAATTTGCAGATCAATAGGTTTGGGACAACTCTAAAGAGTGGAAACTACGATCTTGAAGGCTTGTTTGTCAGGCTGGAACTGGCTATCAATACAACTAAGGCAAAGCGCCTGGTGCTTGATTCACTTGATGCGCTTTTTTTTGGATTGGATCCCCAGATACTCCGCACTGAATTTAAAAGGCTGCTGAGCTGGTTAAAAAAAAAGAAAATAACCACCATTATTACTGCCGAAGCAGGCGATAGCTTTTTAAGCCGGCATGGATTAGAAGAATATATTGCTGATTGCGTCCTTGTATTGAATAACCGGGTAACCAATCAAGTATCAACCAGGCGATTAAGGGTAGTTAAATACCGCGGTTCCCTTCATGGCAACAACGAGTATCCTTTTATCATTGACGAAAAAGGAATTACGGTGTTCCCGGTTGACCGCATGGTGGTTCAGCAGAGATCAAGTTCAAACAGGATATCTTCCGGCATTAGCGACTTAGACCTGATGTTGGACATGAAAGGCTTTTATTCCGGCAGTAGTATTCTTATTTCTGGTACTGCCGGTACTGGCAAAACAAGTCTTGCCGCCTCTTTTGCTTATAGCGTTTGCAAAAATAAAAAACGTTGCCTTTTCTGCGCATTTGAAGAATCCCCAAATCAGGTGGTTAGGAATATGCGTTCCATCGGGTTTCATTTGGCGCCTTTGATCAATTCGGGAATATTGACCTTCTATTATTCAAGACCAACATTACAAAACCTGGAATTACATTTTATCGCTATTAAAAAATTAATCAAGGATTTAAAACCTGCGGTTGTTATTCTTGACCCGATAACTAATTTGATGACTGAAGGCCCAAACAGTGATATACGCTCCATGCTCACCAGGTTCGTTGATTTTTTAAAGACACAACAGATAACCGTTTTGTTCACTGCCGCAATTACCGTGGGTTCAATCGAACGAAATCCTAGTGATGAAGGAATTTCTTCCATGGTCGATACGTGGATGATGGTGCAAGATATAGAAGTGGAAGAAGAGCGGACTCGAAGTCTATGTATCATGAAATCCAGAGGAATGCCTCATTCCCACAAAGTAAGAGAATTTAATATTTCATCTAAAGGAATTACATTAAGTCCGATCATAAGAAGGATAAAAGAAAATGTATCCGGTGCCAAAAGGAGAGCCAAGGAAAATAGGAATTTATCTACATATAGGGAACCGGGCGAATTTAAAGAGACAACACGCTGACCGCACCTCGGGGTAATTGAATTCAATATTTAATTGATAAATAGTTAGATGCCATGTCCAAAAAAGATCGGAAAAACAGTAAGGTTCCGCCAGTGATCAAGGCCTCCTTTGGGAAAAAGTATGTGCTAAAGTTATTTGTTACCGGAAATCTGCCCAACTCATCCCGCGCAATTATCAATATTAAAGCCATATGCCGAAAACACTTGCGGGGAAGGTATGATCTGGAGATAATTGATATTTACCAGCAACCTGCGCAGGCTATAAAAGAAGACATTATCGCCGCACCTCTACTGATCAAGAAATTTCCATTACCCGAGGAACGACTTGTTGGAGACCTGTCTGACAACGAAAATGTTCTCAAAGGACTCCGACTTGCCTGACCAAGTCTAAAAACGTAAATGAAAAGTGCCTCACAATTTTTAGTGGAGATAAAGATCCTTAATAAAGAAAAACGAGAACTCCGGAAGCAATTACTTGCAGCCAAACGCACCATTGCGGCAATCAAAAGCGGTAACATAGATGCGTTGGTTGTTGCCCATAAAAGATCGCTAAAGATCTTTACCGAGCAAACTGCAGATAAAACATATCGGATCTTAGTCGAGAAAATGCATGAAGGAGCAGTTAATCTTGACAGGCGCGGTATCATCCTTTATTGTAATTCCTATTTTGCCAGTTTGGTTGGTCTTCCTCTGCAGAAGGTGATCGGGACAAGATTCATGAATTTTGTTAGCAAGCCTACAAAAATGATATATGCTCATTTGTTCAAAAAAGGATGGAAAGAATATTCTCAAAATGAAATTGACATTATTACCAGTGAAGGAATTACAACCAGTGTACTAATGTCGGTAAATACGCTATCATTAGAAGATGGTTTGGTTTTAAGTATTATTCTGACAAACCTAACTCTTCAAAAAAAACGTAGCGATTTTAAAAGTACATTGATCGAAAAGATTATTCAGGTGATCCGGGAAATGGATCATTCTGGTGGGGAAAACAAAGTAAAAAATTCCGTGTACATCAGTACGAAATTAAATTATCATTACACCTATCTCTCCAATATTTTTTCGGAGATAAAGGGAATAACCATCCAGCAATTCATCATCATCCAAAAAATTGAAAAAGCTAAGGTGATGCTCTTACAAACCCCGTTTAGCATAAAAGAGATTGCCTATGATCTCGAATACAGTAATGTCGCGCATTTATCAAACCAGTTCAAAAAAATTACCGGGTACTCTCCATCTTCTTATAAGCTCAAAAAACAGCATGAGATCCAAAACCGATTCGCCTAAATTAATGTCCAGTAATTAGATGATTTACATTTTTGGGACAAATTAAAAAGCCCCGAATAAACGGGGCTCAATCAAAGCCTACTTCTATTTGGACGTACTGTATTTTAATGCTCAAGTCATGAGGGTAAAATTAATTTTCTTTTGTTCGTTATTGTTACACAACTATCCAAATAAATTACATGATTTACAGGTTAGCAATTACGCGTTTGCGGATTTTTTAATTTAGGAAAATTAAAAACCCCATCTGAAAGGATGGGGATTGTTGACTGAAGGGATCTTATCTGTGATAAAAATACTCATCCGAAATTATTTTGACGTAAAACATTAGTTCGGATCTGCCATTTTTCTTTTATTAAATTTGAAAAGTAAATTATCCTTACAGTGCGGCGTGCTTTAAAGTCCGAAAGCAGCAAAAAATCTTCTCCGATGGCATCGATCAGATAATTTTCATTTTTCGCTGGTTGCAAAATAATATCACCCTCATGCAATTGTTGGATGCGCTCTCTCGAATCGATTAGCATAATTGTACAATGATCGTTTTTTAATCAATGTGCCTGAGCGGCATTTCACTAGATCATTTTTATACAATAAATGTAAATCGTGAAATATTAAAACTTGTTACACGATTTTTGTAGATTGTTACACAATTCACACTTTTAAGAAGAGACTCGGGTAAATTTTAAATGATCATCAATAGAGGCAAAAGGCAGGTCAGTAGTTTTCCCATTGGGTTTTCCCGGTACCCATCCATGAACCGGATCGCTTCCAGCAGTTTTATCATGGCATGGACAGTTATCTTTGAGCATAGCTCACAAATCATATACGTTCATTATAAATAAGGTTAATGATTAATTTTTTTTCTATTTATCCTCAACGGATTGATCAGTCAATTTTTAAGAATAATAAAAGAATACGTATAAACGAAATATTCAAAATCCAACTACCGCTTCAAACATCATTCCATTGAACTTGCCCGAAGACCGGATATCAGTTGTCGGAAAATTGTTATAAACTTGGTTCACATATTCTCCTTTAATCATGATATTGTTTGTCAGAAACCAACCTATAGATCCTACAAAGCGATTTATGCTTATATCATTGGGGTTCAAGGGAAGTTCAGCTTTTACTGAATTGAACCGGCCACCAAACCAAAAATTTTCTTTTTGCGCAGTGAACCGGTAAATTAAATCTACTGCATATTGAGTTGCTGTCCGCATATCTGGTTCCGTGATCATTCTTCCTTTTGACATTTCATAAGTGCCAAATATTTCAAGTCCCTTATATTTAAGGAATGGATTGATCATATAAGTAACTACCTGTTCACTGAATTGTGGATTATATCTGCCGGACCAAGCATTTCCATCCGAAGTTGCTACCGTATTCTCCATCACAAAGAAATAATGCGAGCCAGTTCTGTCACCAAAAAAGAGTGAATTGCTGGCTGCGCTTTTATCTATATAAAAGGAACCAGTGATCCTGAATCTGACTTCTTGGTTAAATTGTTTATCGAATCCGATCTTTCCATGAAATGCAGGATCGTAAACATTGAGTTTTCCGGTTGCAGAATCTTTCTGGGTAGACGCAAGAACGGTGGGATCAAGTTCTCCATTGGTAACGCCAATCATAGCCAATAAACCGCTTTTATGATGATAGTAAATTTCGCCGCCGACTTCTGTGGCAAATTCATCCATTATATAATTTTCTACAAAAGGGTTGAAAATGGCATTCCCACCATCGCTCCTGCGAAAATGCTGGTCTCCATAATCAACTTCATAATCCCCCACCCTGATCGTAAAGTTTTTCATGATGTTGTCAATCACTTCGCTTTTTAAAAAAGGTAATTTATCAAATTGTACATATCCACCTTTTACCCATGTATCTTCATGATGGCGCGTAGATAAATACAAGGTCAGGTTCATCCTTACGCCGTCAGCTAATTGAACATCAATATTGAAATTCGCCATCGCCCGGTTAAAACCGTTGGTAAGCGAAATGAGCTGATTGCTGTTAACGCCATCCACGATAACAGGTGTTGCATTATTGGAATGGCTGAGTGCCTGAAAGTCCTGCGTGAAATTTCCTCCGATTTTCAATTTAAGTTTTGTAAAAGCTGTAGTGTCTGTTTTAGTGGTCTCAAAAATATTTAGCGCCAATTTATTATTTGGACGGAAAAATTGCATTGGCTCCTGGGCCTTCAAAGCTGCGGATGCAATACAAAAAAGAATAAGTATCCTGATTTTCATTTGTGGTTTTTAAGATTGAAAAAAATGCTGTCAGTTCCACTTTTATTTTTTATAGACCAAAACAAAATCCAGTGTGATGGCATCCCCTGTTTTCATTGCTCCCAACATAAAAGTAGGCGGCTTAACTTGGTAATCGGTCATCTTTAGTTTTTTTGAACCGTTGCAGGTAATGCTCTCGTCTTTGTTGACCAAGCAATAAACATCCATGGTTACTTCTTTGGTAACACCTGCAATAGTGAGGCTGCCGTTGGTTTTAACCAGGTACTTATTATTATCATCCGCTGTCAGGGTTGCGGATATGAGTTTATAAAAAATGTCTTTATACTTGGACGTTTTTAACGCTTTGTATGCATTCTTGTCTAAACCTTTTTCACCACTTTTCAAGTTCTGCACTTCCAAGGAGAAATCTAAAGATTCAATAGATGCAAGCTCTTTCTTACTTCCAGTCTTAAAACCAAATCGAGCTTCTCCGGAAAAAGTTTTTGCATCCATCGCCCATTTGTGCAGGGTGGATGTGCCTGACAATTTCATATCAATATCTTTTGAGTCAATGATCTTATAAGTTGTTTGTGCTTGTGCCATGCTGCTGAATTCGGCCATAAACATTACCATATACATCAACACTCGGGGAAAATTCTTTTTCATTTACTTTTTGTTTTTAATTTGCTTATTAGACACCAATAAACCTTAATTTGGTTTTATCTTATTTTGTATGCAGACGAATAGATGATAATTGAATAAATCGTCTCGTTAATAGCGATGCAAAGCTGAATGACTTTGCGTAATTAAGTGTTACGCTATTCTATAATTTCGTTACATCATTCACACTTTTAGCCAAAACATATAGTTTATGAATTCTGGATTGGATTACAAGTGGCTATATTTTTTTTCAGTAAAACCATTTCGTGGTTCTCTCGGAAGGAAGATTTTCTATTTTTGATCCTTTCAGCGGATCGGGATTTTTGGACCTGATAAAACAATAAAATGGAGCACTTCGCCATCAGCTTGCAGTTTCATACAATGTATCAAGCAAGCTGTCAACACAGCGGAGAAGTTCCAATCTGGTAAAAGGTTTTATTAGCAAGAGGTCTGCGCCCTTAAAAAATGCAAGTTCCTTAGCGGCACCAGTTTCAGCAGAGATCATGATAATCTTAACATCCGGATGCAGGTGCCTGGCCAGAGGGATAAAATCTATGCCTAACCCATCAGGAAGCCTGTTATCGAGAAGAATAAGATCCGGTGCATATCTTTTATATATTCTGTTGCAGCAGCCACGTTCTCTAAAAGATCAATAACGACGTGTTTTCTATAGAGGACCATTTCAAGGATCAAACACAAGTCTCCTTCATCTTCTAGGATAAGGATTCTTTGATAATTTCTTATGGGAATCATTTTTGGAGTTTTATATTGTCCATCAAAAAAGAGCCCACATTTTTTTATACCAGGAATTAAACTGTACTGGTCAAATACCGTAGAGAAATTTATCGAAATGACCTGGTTTTCTACAAAATAATTATGAATGTTATTAATCGATCGTGCATTGCAAAAAAACAAAACCTGCGAATTATACAAAAAATTCAAATAAAGGTGTAACTGATGTAGGATAAAATAAATCAACCTTTGTGTAAACCCTATTTTAATTTTTCGGACACCTTAAATTTCAAACATGAGCCACCCCGCACAGAACGGACACGGTCCAAGCCTGCTGAATATAGCACCGGCAGAAAACAAATTTAATACCTGCGTCACGGAAGTCAGGAAGCATACCGAGTCCGTCGAATTTACTTATACCCTGGCCCACGAAATAAGAAATCCATTATCCACCATTAACCTGGCAGTTGACATGCTCAAACTTACCAATGACGAACTTGAAAAGAAAACATGCCTGGATATTATTACGAGAAATTCTTTGCGCATTAATGATCTGCTGACCGATTTGCTGAGTTCCTACCAACTTAATGAGATCAGGTTACAAAAATATTCCATTGATCAGTTATTAGACGAAGTGCTGATATTGATCGGCGATCGACTGAGTATGAAGAATATAAAAGTGTCAAGGTATTATTCGACCCCTGATTGTACATTGCTATTGAATAAAGAAAAAATAAAAATTGCGTTAACCAACATCATCATCAATGCTGTCGAGGCAATGTCTTCGGAGAAAGGCGAATTAAAGCTCATCACTAAATTGGTTAGCGGAAAATGCGTCGTCGAGATCGAGGACAACGGCTCGGGGATCAGCAAAGAGAATATGAAAAAGATATTTACTCCCTATTACACTTCTAAACCCGGGGGAATGGGACTGGGACTTTCCTCATCACTGGACATTCTGCGTGCCAACCATTTCCATGTGGACGTCCAATCTGAGGAAGGAGCCGGGACACGTTTCATTCTTTCCTTAGATAGCCCCATTTCGGACAAAACGTAACATGCAAAAAATGTAAAATTGATCGGACCAGAAACGATCTTCTTAGGTATCGTCTGAAATAACCTTACCTTCAGCGAATACCATCACTCCCGCTAGCTTCCAACAAAATGAGGCTAGGAAATGCATTCCTCCGGCAATGGGTAATAGCTATCAATAAAAATACCCACAGGTGATAAATATTCAGGCTGTATTAAGGGAATTTGTACAATAGTAAAGCAAGATGCTTAATACGATTACTCCGGCAATTATGATTACTAGTCGTTCAGTTTTATTAATATTAGGTCGAGGTTCATCCATAAACTATCCGGTGCGAGATATCAAAAAAAATAGCATTATTCTTTGTGAAGAGTAATGCCATGTATTATACAAATTGAAGGTATATAAATGATTCTGTTTAAATTCTGAAGTATTTGTTAAGCGATTGTTAGAGGGAGCACTTTTCCTTGCTTTTTTTTAGCAGGCATGTGGGTAAAGGACAGTTTTATCTCTCTTCAAGCGTTCTGGTATCCAAATTTACCCCTTTTACTACAAAAGATATATAAATATACGTATCGTGATTACTGGTAACGGATTGATTTTTTAATGCACCATTCCAGCAGTAGTTGCCACTTCAAATGATTTTTTTGGCTTGAAAGAGGAGCGGCGCCTTGGTCTTTGAATATAGCCTTCAACGCTGCTCTCAAAGAAGAACGAAATTATTTTCTGACGCCGTTCATTTTACAGGCTTGAAAGGGATCGCTCTTTATTTGTATTTGTCATGTGGTTTTTGCTTACGGTCTTTATCACGAACTTTTTTGACAATTTCTATTTCCCTTGATATCTCTTAACATAGAATTTTCGCCCTCAGACCTCAATTGTTGCGATTTAGTTTTACCTTCACTCCTGAATGGATTGTAAAGAAAAACAATATACCAAGCTCATTTTTAAATTGCTCTTACTGGCAGTTTATTTTGTTTTTTTTACTGTTCAACTTTTTTTGCGGTATTCTTCTTGTCATGCACAACAGTCCTTGGATCTCGATAGCTATCAAAAAAACCTTACTGAAAAATCATTGTCATCAACAACAGTATTATCGAAGGATGACCGCACCAGAAGCTTATCACTTTCTTACCTGAATAAAAGATTTCATCCGGAAAATAATCTCTTTCTTCCTGACCTTGCTCTTCAAATCAAAAATTCAGATGCAATTCGATCCAAGAAATTTTATTTCGTTGACGATCGTGTTGCAGAATTAAAAATGCACGCACCCACTTTACGCGGACCACCTACTATTTGATGATATCGGTTAAGCATTCATTTCCACTTATTAAATTTTTTTTCATGGTTGTTTCGTTACATAAAACAATCGGATTTCAGGTTTGTATATTTCTGGTGTTTTCCAATACAATAATTGCACAGCAAAGAAATTATTCATTATCCGATTTTGTCGACTCGGCAGAGGCTCATATGCCTGCGTTATTACAAAAGGAAGCAATGGTAAATGCGGCTAAAGCCGGCGTTACCGACGCACGACATTCTTTTTTGCCAACAGCTTTTGTTGGAGACGAGTTAAATTTGGGTACAGATAATTCTCTGCCTGGCTCTTATTTATCTTATGGAATAATCCCGTCAACCTCAAATGGAATACGTCTATCAAACAATTACCAATCCGCAATAGGGAATATTGCCATTTTTCAAAGCCAGTTTGAACTGGCTGATTTTGGTTTGAAAAAAGCAAAAATTAATAATGCAAACGCATATACAAATCTTACTCAGGCAGATCTTGACCGGGAAAAGTATTTGCTGAAATGGCGGGTTGGGAAATTGTATTTTGAAGAAATGAAAAACCAGTTTCAACTCGCAATTGATTGGCAAAATGTAACCCGTTATGAAGAAGTCTATAAAGTGATTGAAGCAGTAACATTAAGCGGCATCAAAGCCGGAGCAGATTCATCCTTAGCCATGGCAGAGTTATCTAAAAGCAGGATCAGCTACAATCAAACAGAAGGGAAAATAAGACAATTGCAACAACAACTTTCTTATTTAACAGGCATCAACATAAATAATTTCTCAATAGATACAACGCAAATAAAAAACTACCAGGATGCATTGGGTTTTATTTCAAAAGGAAATAAACCAGACAGTTCAAATAACCCAATGATTGATTTCTACACCAAGCAGTTATT
This sequence comes from Puia sp., assembly GCA_035308805.1. Lineage (GTDB taxonomy): Bacteria > Bacteroidota > Bacteroidia > Chitinophagales > Chitinophagaceae > Puia. The sequence continues at coordinate 9,734 of DATGFZ010000499.1, forward strand.
GCTGAACAAGCAAACCGAAAATCTGGTTAAGAAGAATTATCTGCCAAAAATAATTTTGAATGCAACGGGTTGGGCCCGGGGTTCAAGTATTGATTACAACGGAGATTATAAATCATTGGGCGAAGGATTGGGCTATCAACGTTTCAACTATATGGTTGGCGCAACCTTAGTATACGATCTTTTTAATGTAGTGCACAGGAAGGATAAATTGGCAATTGCTCATTTCAACACTGTTGCCAGTGATTATGATTTGCAGCAGGAGCAGCTGGCACTGCAAAATGTAAATAACCAGGCTGAAGAAGCAATTAAAACTTCAGAAAAAAATTTATTTGAAATTCCTGTCCAGATAAAAGCCTCCCAAGACGGATATAACCAAAAAACGGCGCAGTACAAAGCGGGAATAATCAACCTGATTGATCTGACGAATGCTTCATTCGTTTTATATCGCGCACAATCCGATTACGTACAAACACTTAGCGATTGGTTGCTTGCCAATCTCGATAAAGCTGCCGCCACCTATAATCTTGATCTCTTTATTCAATCTATAAAAAAATAATTCATGGTACGTGCAGCATTAAAAAGACCAATAACAGTGCTCGTATTGTTTATGGGTCTTTTGTTGTTTTCAGTGATTGCCATTCGAACTATACCTATTGATATATTCCCGAGACTGAATCTCCCGACCATTTATGTAATTGAACAATATGGGGGCATGTCGCCAAAACAGATGGAAGGTTTTTTTGCGACGCGAATGCAGGATCAGTTTTTATATATCAATGGTGTAAAAAATATTGAAAGTAAAAATGTACAAGGTTTATCATTGATCAAAGTTACATTTTATGAAAACACCAATATGGCAGAAGCGTCGGCGCAACTTGCGCTGCAGGTTAATCGCGTTTCTGCTTTTTTTCCTCCAGGAGCATTGCCTCCTCAGGTAATTCGGTTTGATGCTTCATCTTTACCGGTTGGCGAATTGGTTTTTTACAGCAAGACACGATCCTTGAAGGACATTTTTGATATCGCGCTAACCCGCATCAGGCCTTTGTTTGCGACAGTGCCCGGTATGTCTTCAGCGCCGCCATTCGGATCTAATGCAAGAACCGTTGTGATCAATGTAGATCCGGAAAAATTAAGAAGATTTAATCTTTCTCCCGATGAAGTTGTTGAAGCAGTTGTTAAAAATAATGCCATCACTCCCGCCGGAAACCTGCGCGTTGACAGTACAATGTATTTCACTACGATAAATTCTTTGGAAGACAGTGTTCAACAATTTAATGATATACCTATAAAAAGCAACGGCGCTACGACAATATTTGTAAAAGATGTAGCGCGCGTTGCGGATGCTGCTGATGTTACTGTCGATTACGCGTTGGTGAATGGAAAACGTTCGGTTTATATCCCGGTTGTAAAAACGGCCGATGCTTCAACCTTAGATGTGGTCAATACTTTACAGAAAAAACTTCCCGAGATGAGATCACTTTTGCCGGAGGATATTGACCTCAGCTATGAATTCGATCAGTCGATCTTTGTCATTAACGCGGCAAAGAGTCTAATGACAGAAGGAATTCTCGGCGCCATTTTAACAGGCTTAATGGTTCTACTCTTTTTGCGTGACTGGCGAAGTAGTTTGGTTGTTATCATTACTATTCCGGTTTCAGTTCTCAGCGCGGTTTTCTTTTTGAATCTCGCAGGTCAAACAATTAATATTATGACACTGAGCGGATTGGCACTTGCGATTGGTATTCTCGTGGATCAGGCGACTGTTACCATTGAAAATATTCATCAGCATTTGGAATTGGGGAAAAATAAAAAGCAGGCAATACTAGATGCATGCGCTGAAATTTCATTTCCACTATTATTAATTCTCCTGTGTATCCTTGCTGTATTTGCCCCGTCGTTTGTGATGAATGGTGTTCCCCGAGCAATGTTTCTCCCTTTATCCTTGTCAATCGCATTTGCCATGATTATTTCTTTTATTGCTGCCCAAACCATGGTGCCGGTGATATCAAACTGGTTATTGAAAGCTGAAAAATTCCAGTACGATCACACAAAATCACACGCTCATGCCGGCCTGGCGCTGGACGAAAATGAAAATGATGAAATAAATAAACATACGAGGGAAGACCAAAAATATCCTGAACAAAATCGGTTTTTTCAAAAAATAAAAGTTGGACTTGCAAAGCGATTAGAAAAATGGATGCCGCGAAGAAAAATTATTGTCACTATTTATTTGATTGCGGCATTCACAGCAGCTGCTTTTTGTTTTTTCTTTATCGGAAAAGATCTATTGCCGAAAAGCAATATCGGTCAGCTACAATTGCGCATTCGCGAACCAGACGGAACGAGACTTGAAGTAACCGAAGAAGCTACGAAAAATATATTGGATATTATTGATTCAGCGGTTGATGGCAACATTGCAATTAGCTCAGCGCATGTTGGTGTTATACCAAGTAATTTCGGCGCGAGTAATTTATATATTTTTTCCAGCGGAACGCACGAAGCGGTAATTCAGGTGAATATCAGTGAAAGCTTCAAAGTAAAGATGGATGAGCTGAAAGAAACATTGCGGAAGCGAATTGCAGAAAAATATCCCGATATAAAAATTTCCTTCGAACCGATCGAACTGACAGAAAAGATAATGGCACAGGGCGCCTCCACGCCCATTGAAGTTCGCGTTGCGGGGAAGAATATGAATGACATTGAAAATTATTCTTCGCGGTTACTTGAATCATTAAAATCTATTTCATTTTTGCGAGATGTGCAAATCGCACAACCGCTAAGAGAACCTGTCATCAACATTTCCATAGACAGGCAAAAGCTGGCGTTGATGAATCTCACTATTGATAATGTCTCTAAAAGCATAACGGACGCAACTTCCTCAAGTCGATTTACCAATAAAAATTTATGGCTGGATGATAAAACATCTTACACTTATCAAACGCAAATTTTTATTCCGGAATACATTATGAACTCCACAGAACAATTAAGATCTATTCCATTAGTAACCGGCCAGATGCGGCCGGTGCTGGCGGATGTCGCAACACTTTCGTTCGATACAATTCCCGGAGAATACGACAGAAGCGGTCCACGGAGATTTGTAACAATAAGTGCCAATATCAATAAAAGAGATCTTGGCTCCGCAACAACAGCCGTCCAAAAAGCAATAGATGGACTCGGTAAGCCGGCATCGGGTCTAGTGCCGGAAATAAAAGGTATGTCATCATTACTCATCGAAACACTGGGTTCGCTTCAAAGTGGTCTGCTCGCGGCCATCGTTGTTATCTTATTATTACTCGCTGCAAATTACCAATCCTTCGGGCTTTCAGTTTCAGTACTGGCTACGGTTCCAGCGGTTTTATCCGGATCAATGATCTTGTTATTGCTCACTGGTGCAACACTCAACCTGCAATCGTACATGGGGATCATTATGGCAGTCGGTGTATCTGTTGCCAATGCAATTTTAATTGTAACGAATGCAGAAAACTTGCGACTCGAATACAAAGATCCATTCAAAGCGGCAACGGTTGCAGCGAGCATTCGTCTGCGCCCGATATTAATGACGAGCATGGCGATGATCGCCGGGATGATCCCGATGGCAAGCGGATTGGGTGAATCCGGTGATCAATCAGCGCCATTGGGACGCGCCGTCATCGGCGGTTTGGCAGCATCGACATTTGCTGCCCTATATATTGTTCCGTTGGTTTACGGATGGGTTCAGCAGAAAAAGCCTTTTGGCACGGTTTCATTGTTGCCGGAAGACGAAATTGGCTAAAACTGGATGATTTTTTGGATTGATAGAATCAGAGATTTGCATTCATGGTAAAATAAAAATAAAACATACAACGATGCAGTTCACCATTTTACCATGCAAGTCAACTGGCATCAAAAAAAAGATAATCCAACTCAAAAATGTGCCTGTGATTCTATGGCTAAAAAATGTTTAAATATTAAATTATGAACAACAAAATTATCGGACCAATCATTTCAATAATCATTCTTTTTTATTCATGTTCAAACGATAAGGATCCGGAAAAAAAGCCTGTGGCTCAACATGCTGCACCAAAATACATTCTGGCAAAAGTTGAAAAAGCAACAGTGACGGAGCAACTAAAATTGCCTGCACAGTTGGCTGCCTTCCAGGAAGTGGACATCTTTCCCAAGGTAAATGGATATGTGAAAACGGTTTCAGTTGATATCGGTTCGCACGTAAAAAAAGGACAAATATTAA
>DATGFZ010000500.1:0-2710 GCA_035308805.1 Puia sp.
GATCACGGGAAGAATCGAGGATTCATTCGCTCAACGGTGATATGGATATCCGGAGGCAAATCATTTTTAATTTCGCTGATCTTTGATTCAATACGTTGCAAACTCACATCAATATTAGCATTCCAATTCATGAATGCCGAAATTTCACAGCTGCCGCGGCTGGTGGTGCTGCGGATCATTTTCAGATCTGGAACCTCTTTTACGGCATTTTCCAATTCACGCGTTACGGTGATCATCATTTTCCTAACCGGTTGTTGTCCTGCCTCTGCAATTATTTTAATTTTTGGAAAAGTTATTTCCGGGAATAAGGCGGTCTGCATTTTGCTATAGGCAAATAAACCACCCAAAATAATAATAACGATTGCAACTGTTACCGGGTTTTTATATGCTGAAAATAAATTACGTGTGTTCATTTATGTTATTTTTGAACAGATACTTTTGCTGTATCTGTCAAACCATAATTGCCGGTAATTAATACTTGGTCATTAGCTGATAAAGGCGGAGTAAGGATCTCTACTGCGTTGTTGCTTTCAATTCCTCTCTGTATCGGTATTTTTACGGCGGTTGTGCTGTCAATCAGTTTCATGACCCAGAACTGGCTTTGGGTTTCATCAGTCAATACCGCAGATTTAGGAACAGATACCGTATTCTGTTTTGCCTTCTTTATTAAAGTCACTTTAGCAATTAAATTTTCCGGAATTTGTTTGTTCGTATTCACTTTGATCACATAACTCTGAGTTTGTGACACTGCGTCAACGCTTGGGAGGGCTGCATCAATATATCCATTTAATGAACTGCCATCCGGAAGTTTTAAATGTACATTATGATTGTTCTGCAAATACGGTTTTAATTCGTAAGGCAGGTCCAGAAGAAACACAAAACTTTTGGTATCAGTAATAACCGCAAGCTGCTCATTGTCCTGGACGTAGTCGCCCGATTGATAAGTCAACTGGGTGATATAACCGCTGCCAGGTGCTTTTACATGAATCAATCCCTGGAAATGCAAAGAAGTATCAAGTGAGGTAACGGTGTTGCCAAGGCTCTGCGCTTCCTTTGTTTTAATAAGAAATAAATCCTGTCCTTTGCTTACGTATTTCCCCAGCTGCGCATTTACTGTTTGCAAGTAGCCATTAACGTTAGCCTTTACATAAGTTTTTAGTAAAAAGGCAGACACCGCATTCACTTCAATGGTTTCATCCATTGCACCGATTTGCGGATGTATAACTGTGACCGGCGTTCCTGTACTTGCAGAATCATCCGCGGTTTCTTCTTTTTCACTTGCTGCAGGTTTTGATTGACAGGAAGCAAAAACAAACAGCATTATAATTCCTAAAAGTTTTATCGATATTATTTTTTTCATTTTCTGTTCCAGTAATTCAACTGATTAATGATTTGCAATTTATTAATTGAGTTCTGTGTAATAATATTACGCATACTGATATAATTTCCAATAGCAATAATATAATCTGCTATACGCGCATCACCGGTTTCCAAAAGCTTTTTGTTCGCATCAATCAGACCTTGAGCATATTTTAATTGATTCGTAGTTTCATCTATCAATTGCTGGGTTGAATGAAGTTGTTGCAGCAACTGGGCGATTTGCTGATTATATTGTTTTCTAAAAAAATCGCGGTATTGCTTACGAGTGTCTTCGGCGATCGTAATTTTATCATGCTGCATTTTTTTTTGATGTCCGTCATAAATAGGAACCGCGACATTCACTCCAAAACTAGCGCCGAAATTTTTATAAGGCTGGTACATCAATGATGAAATATAACCCCCATCAGCATATAAATTTATTTTTGGCTTGTATGTAAAATCAATTTGCGCGTCACTGTTCCGAAGTTTCAAACTATCTATTTCAAATTCATGATAGAAGACTGTATTTTCCAATTCAGGTAATAACGAAGAATCCAGCAGGGGAGGGGACAATTCTACAAAAGAAGTATCGGCAACCCCACTCAGGTAATTCAAGGTGGCACATTCATTTTGATATTGCTGACGAGACTGGCTTATTTGTATTTGTTGCTGTTGGACGGTTACTAAAAAGGTAAGATAATCTGTTTGCTTGTATGTACCGTTTTCAGCGAGTTGTTTCAGAATTGTCTCTTCTTTTGTTATTAAAGCGAGCAAGTCCTTATTAAAACTTAATTGCTGCCAGGTACCAAATGCGGTTATATATTGGCTCGTAATCGTTTTTTTTAAATCCTGTTCACTGATTTTCCCAGTAACATTCAAACTTTCATTTTGCAGGCGAATGGCTTCATATTGATTTTGTAAATTTTGTTTGCTCACTAATCTCTGAGTTATTCCGACCAACTCGCTAATGTTGGTTCCGTTGGTTATGATGTTATCATAGCCCCAGCCGTTGATTACAGGATAGTACGTATTTGTACTGTTCCCCGCTACCTGTGGCTTGTACGATGCATGGATGCGCAGGCTATCAATCAGGTTAGCGCGGATCTGGTTATTATAATCTTTAAGCAATGGGCTGTTTTGCAGAGCTGCATTCACAAAATAATCAAGTGTTTTTTGCTGCGCCAAAATTCGGCTGTTCGTTGACGTTATTAATACCATTGCTAAAAAAGAATTCACAACAGCCTTCCATAAAATAATTGTTTGACGCATAGGCATAATAATCCGGATACAAATAAAACAGGTGATTCTGAAGGAAATTTGAAGAAAGAATCGGTGCAGCGACGGCTTTTGG